>CAJVYO010000106.1 GCA_913009515.1 uncultured Methylococcaceae bacterium | reverse complement strand
CGAACGCATTAAAGTGTTATCGGTTGATAGCGAACCCACCATGCAAAATCAAGCGAAGCAAAGTTTACAAGCATGGGTTAATGAAGGCCGTTTGAGTTTTGATGGGCAAGATGCCCTCACCGTTTTAAAACAAACGGAAACCGCAAGTTTAGATTTTATTGCGTCTGCGTATACATTACATAATTTTCTCAATGATTATCGTGCTGAGGTGATGGCTGAAATTTATCGGGTGTTAAAGCCACAGGGTTATTTTATTAATGGCGACCGTTACGGCTTAGATGATATTAGTCAGCATACCCGACTCATTCAACAAGAAGTTAATGGCTACTTTAAAGCCTTAATTGCGATTAATAAACTCGATGTTTTAGAGCATTGGATTGTGCATTTATTTTGTGATGAATCAGAAAATCATGTGATGCGTGAAACCCCTGCTTTACAACAACTTCAACACGTCGGTTTTCAACACATTAACTTAAATCATCGTGAAGCCGTTAATGCACTGGTGACTGCTCAAAAATAAACCGGCATTTCAATTGCTTTAATTCATTTATAACGTAGAATTAACCCTCCATTTTCTGGTCCCAACGGATATTCAGTCCTGAGGGTTAAAAGGGAAGTTTGGTAGAAATTATTTTCAAATCCAACGCTGCCCCCGCAACGGTCAATAAGTTTAAAATCATAGAATAGCCACTGTGCTTTGCATGGGAAGGTTTTGATTTTTGTAGCAATGCTTATTTAGCCCGGAGACCTGCCTGAAAATTATTTGGTGCAGCGGAGGGCTTGCTAACGAAATAACCTACTTAAGTCTGTTATTCCTATCGTTTATATATCTCTGTTGCGTATTATCACTTTCTAGCACGGGCGGTGCAGAGAACATTATGCAAAAAATTTTTATCGTCACACCTCTTTTATTATCATCTTTTTCAGCCATTTCAGACGAAGCCCTTACCTTAGCACCCGTTACCGTGACGGCAACGCGTAGTCCGACGGATTCAAAGTTAGTCTCCAGTACGCTTATTTCACGCACTGATATAGAACGCAGACAGCTTAAATCTGTTGAAGAAGCTTTACGCGGCGTTGCAGGGATTAATATTGCCAATAGTGGCGGCTTAGGCAAACAAACTTCGGTTTTTATGCGTGGTACTGCCTCTAAGCATGTCTTAGTCTTAATTGACGGCGTGCGTATTGGTTCAGCAACCTTAGGCACTAGTCCATGGCAGCATCTCCCCATCAGTGAAATTGAGTCTATCGAAGTGATTCGGGGGCCTAAATCCAGTTTATATGGTGCGGATGCCATCGGGGGTATTATTCATATTCATACCCGTAATGCTCAAACAGAAACCACAGCATTTAAACCCACTTTTTCTGTGGGGGGCGGTACTTATGGGCATACCAAAGTACAAGGGGGGCTTTCAGGTAAACACAATAATACTTGGTATAACCTCAATATTAGCCATGAACAAACCGAGGGCTTTAATAGCTATGCCAATAATAAACTCGATTTTATGGGTAATGTAGAATCTGAACCTGATTTAGATGGCTATGAAAACCATTCAGGTTCTGTACGCGTTGGTCATGCGTTTGATGAGTGGCTCACTGTGCAAGGCTATTTAATGTACAGTACTGGCGATACGGAATACGATGGTAGTTTTCAAAATCAAACGGATTATACCGAGCTGAGTTATGGCGGTGAAGCCAGTATTAAAGCCGCTGATTTTTGGCGAATTGATTTAAGTGGTGGTGAAAGTCGTGATGAATCAAATAACTTTCATGATGATATTTATTCAAGCACCTTTGATACCCAACGCGTTTCATTTGCGGCGATTAATCATTTCACCTTACACCCTAAACATTTACTGTCGTTAGGCTATGATTTTCAAAATGACAGTATTGATACCAGTGATACTTATACTGAAACGTCACGCAATAATCATGCAGTTTTTATCCAGTACCAAGGGGAATGGCGAAATAATACGATTAATCTCGCTTTCCGTGAAGATTTCAATCAACAATTTGGCGCCAATGAAACTTGGAATGCCGGTTGGGGTTATCAATTTGATGCGGGTATTTCAGTGTCCGCTTCTTATGGGACTGCCTTTAAAGCCCCGACTTTTAATGATTTATACTCCCCTTTCGGTGGTAATACCGCATTAAGCCCTGAACAATCCGAAACCTATGAAGTAGGTATTAAAGGTGAACATCAACAGTGGCATTGGGCATTAAATGGCTATTTAACCTATATTGATAATTTAATTGCCTGGGCACCTGCTCCGACTGATAATGACCCCTTTCGCTGGGCTCCTAGTAATATCAATCAAGCACGTATTATGGGGCTTGAAGCGATTGTCGGTGGGCAAGTTTATGGTTTTGATTTATTAGCCAATTACAGTGCTTTAAAACCACAAAGTATGGATAGTACGAATTTTGGTAAGGTATTACCGCGTCGTGCTCAACAAGTATTTCGCCTAGATATTGACCGTAAACTAGGTGATGCCAGCATGGGAACCAGTATTAATTATGAAGGACGACGTTTTGATGATGCGTTCAATAGCACTCGTGTTGCTGGATTTGCTACATGGGATTTACGGGCTGAATATCAATTTTTTGAACAGCTCACGGCACAAGCATCGGTTAAAAATGTGTTAAATAATCATTATCAAACCGCAGCAGGTTATAATTCAGCAGGCACTACTTTCTTTTTCAATTTACGTTACACTCCTAAAATCTAAGAGGCTTATCTTATGACTGATTTTATTGAACAAAATAAAAAATTCTTTCCCACCATTGCCCTGTTTCTGCTAATGGCACTGACACGCACCAGCCATTTTGGTTCTGCTATCAGTTTACCTGATGCAACGCTGGCTATTTTTTACCTATTAGGCTTATTTTCAGGTGGCTTAATTAGCATTGGTATTTTAATGGCTGAAGCAGGTTTAATTGATTATCTTGCCATTACCCAAGCAGGTGTTAGTGATTATTGTATTTCACCGGCTTATGTTTTTTTAGTACCAACTTATCTTGCTATGTATGCAGCAGGCCATGTTAGCAAACGCTATACGGCTTTAAATATGGCTGATACTGCAAAACAAGCGACTTATTTATTCGTCGCAACGTCACTGGCATTTTTAATTTCAAATGCTAGTTTTTATGGTTTATCGGGTAAATTCGCTGATTTAGCCATCATTGAATACGCTAGCCGAGTGGCTCAATACTACCCTGCGTATTTAAGTTCAACGCTCGCTTATGGCATCAGCTTATTAGTGGCAATTAAGGTTATTCGCAATCTTAATCAAGAGAAACTAGAAACAGCTTCTTAAACGCTATTTTTATAGTTCTGCATAATTAACTTATCATTTTTATTTTCGTCATTCCCGAGTACTCTTATCGGGAATCAGTGGGGCGAAGGCTTTAGCCTTCATTTTTTATTACACATGAAGGCTAAAGCCTTCGCCCCATTAACTTCATAGGTTATATTCTATTAAACTCCCATTATGAAAGCTTAAACTGGCTGGTGAGCCTTGATAATAATGAATGCGACTTAAACACGCATAAGGTACTTCTAAACGGCATAAATGCGTCGCAGGAAAGCCCAATACATCACTGATAATTGTTCTTATCACGCCACCATGGGTCACTAATAAACAATGCTCAATATTATTCTGCTGTAGTGTTAGCAGAAGTTCCTGCCATGCATCAAGTACCCGTTGTTCAAATATTATATAAGCCTCACCTTGCGGCGGTGTGATGGATAATGGATTTTGCATAAATTGAAATAAATCATCAGCCGCATCACTGCTATATAATTCAGCTAATAACTGACCATCCCACTGACCAAAATTAATTTCTTGAAACTGTTTATTAATCTTTAAAGGCACGTTTAAATTCTTCGCTAAGTCATTTGCAAAAACCTGACACCGCAGTAAGGGTGAACTCACAATTAAATCAAACTGAGCGTTTTTAGCCTGTACCACCGCGTGCATTTGCTGCCAGCCTAAATCAGTCAGTGGCTCATCGGTTACGCCCAGCAATTTTTTACCCGCTGCTGCTTCGCCATGTCGTAATAAATCAATGGTGATACAAGTCGTCATACGGATATTTTAGTTTTTAGGGGTATTTGATAAAATTAAAAAAAACCAAAATCACTGTCCCGAGCGAACCAACCGCACCCAACTGTCACCAGTACGGTTAAAGACGCTATCGCCGCCATAATCGAAGTTGACCACCCACGCGTCATCACTATTATCAGTATGAGACGAAGCAGACCAAAACCAACGACGAGGTGTATTAGGAAATACTGTGTGGAATATCGTTGGCTTTTGATAAGCTCCACGTGTATCACTGCCACAGCCACTAAAAACTTCCTTGCTAACGGTGTCATAACCTTCTTTGCTAAACGAACGGAGTTTACCGTTAGAACAATATATTAAGGTATTTAATTCCTGAATAGTCGGCATGCGCCAATTACTATGCCCAGCATAAAAATAGCCTCTGGCTTTACCTAAAGCCGCCTGCCATGTATATATACATACCGCTTCCTTGGCAGGTATTGTTATGCTGCCATCTTTGCCCTAAACTACAACGCATCCATTGCAAGCCTGTACGACTATCAATCACCGTCCCATCGCCTTGATCGCGGTAATGTGCCGCTGCCCCTGAAAAAATTTGAACGTTGAGTTTAGGAGATATTTTTGTCATATTGGGTTTAGGAATTATTTTAGGTGCTATTTTTGCAGCTAATTTAACTAACGAAATATTAACAATCTGCACACCGCTCTCGCTATAATCTACTGCTTTAATTTGGCGTTGATAACCGTTTTGAGTCACTTCAATGGTATAGCTTTTACCCACTTGTAAACGTATACCCGCTTGATATTTAGGCTTGATATTTAGAATCCGTACACGGGCATTGGTAGGTGTGGCATGCACTGTTAAAAATACCGGTTCAATCACAGGTTCTGCTGTTGTTTCCGTGTTAGGCGATACTTTTTCTATCACTAATTTACCGCCATAACGCTTGATTTTTAATAACGCCAAATCAACAAATGTGCCTTGGGGGTAACGTTTTTGATAACTTTTAAAATACGCGGCATCGGTTTCATCTTTAATACTGTCCCAATACAGTGAGTCATCTGTACTGTTACCACGATTTTTAACAGGTGTTATTGCAGTCGCCTGCGGTGTGGTCTTTTTAGAGTTCAATGTCTTAAAAACAAAATCACCTTTATCTAAATGCGGATTGCGAATTTTACCGTATTGGGGGTGCTGTGAATTTTTAGAATAATTAATCACCTTTGACTGTAAAAATTCGCCTAATTCTGACCCTGTAATATAACCATCTTGATTAACATCACCTACCCCTTGCAAAGCACTGACAAATTGTCGCCGAAAAATACTTTTATCAGGCACTTGTTCATTTTCACTGCCTGAGGTAATAAATTGGCGAATAGGCTTACTGGTTTTATAGCTAATATGCTCAGGAATGGCACGGGTAATGGAAAATAATGAGCCTGAAAAACAACTATCAAATAAGAATAACGCGTGTTTGGCATCAATATTTAACGCATATTCTTCAATACGCTGTAAACTCAATGCCACTTGTTTAAAATCACTGACGCTATCTAATGGGCTGGGGGCATCTTTTGGCACAATATAACCGATAGAATCGCCGCCGTACTTTGGTTTCACCGAATAACCATGCCCTGCAAAATAAAACAGCAAGCGATTATCCACTTGATTGCCATATTTTTGAATAAAACGTGCAAACGCCTGCCCCAATTCTGCACCCGTTGGGTTTTCGAATGTTACCACATGAAAACCATTATCTTGCAACACTGATTTAACCGCGCGTATATCGGTTTTCACCCCTGATAAATCAGGCCACGCCCGTTTTTGATAATCACTCACTCCAATCACCAACGCATGACTTTGTTTATATAGCCCAACCTGCTTATCGTTGCTATCCTTAATAATCAAACGCTGTAAACCCCGCTCAGATATGGCATTCGCATTATTCAGCAATAAACAGCTACTGACCAATAAAGGCGTTAATAGTTTAAATTTCATGAGATTCCTTGTGATGAAACAATAAATTAACATAATTTGTTAAGACAGGACAAAGTAAGCTGAAGTATAAATCTGGTATGCAGGTCTTTAGCCTACCTTTTATGAATGCAGGCTAAAGCCCTGCGTACCAACTACATTTAAAACTACGAGATTGAAATCCCAGTGTTTAAATATTGTCCCCTCTTAAATTGGTAGCCTAAAAAATCAATCTATACCCCAAGAATAAAATTGATTAAAAAGGCATTTGAAAGCCAGGAGGCAGTGGCATGCCATCTGTCACACTATTCATTTTTTCTTTTTTTAATTTAGAAATTTTATGTACCGCATC
>CAJVYO010000105.1 GCA_913009515.1 uncultured Methylococcaceae bacterium | reverse complement strand
GCTTCAATATTAGGCTGTTTTACCCAACGCATTCCCGTCACCGGGTTAATTAATCCCGCTGCAACTTTTGATGCATTTTCGGCCTGATTATCCACCACCTCAACCCGACAGCCTCGCTGCATCAACTCCCATGCTAATAAACTACCCGCCAACCCTTGCCCGACAATTAAATAGTCCAGCGATTTCATTTTAGCGTTAAAACTGTCTCTCCACCAAAATCAATACCCTGCCAACCCTGCAACATAAATTGGCGAATATTTTGATGCCCTTCACCCTGTGGATCTTGCAAAACATCTTGATAAAAATCACCAAATAAACTCAACGTCTGCTGTTGATTTAAATCATGCAAATGAGCAAAAGCAAAAATTTTGCAAGACCCCTCATTTGTGCCTTGTTCATTGGTTAATTCGCCATTTTTAAATGTCGTCGCAGCATAATGATAATGCTCTTCAATAATCGCCATTACGTCATTAAAATTAATCGGCTTATTTGCTTTTACTGCTGCTATAAATTGTACTAATTCCATAAATATCTCAAAAATTTGTTAATCAAATCAAAATTATATCGTATCTATTGAATAGATACCTTGATAAAATATTTCGATGCAAACCAATAAGTCGATGCAAACCAATAATAATGACAATTAAAACTAAACTTACACTCAGCACACTACTAATAGCTATTTTACCCGCTATGGCTATTACCAGTTTTTTAAGTTGGCAAACGATTCAGTCATCAACTAACACAATACAAACAATTGCAACCGATAATTTAATATCCATACGTACCAACAATAAAAATCGTATCGAAGACTACTTTATACAAATCAACAATCAACTGCTCAACTTCGCCAGTAACCGCATGATTATAGATGCGATGCTTGGCTTTAAAGAAGCGATTACTGAACTAGAAACTCAGCATAATCAATCTATTATAAAAGATATGCGTGCACAATTAGAAAATTATTATAATAATCAATTTGCACCTAAATATAATAACCGCAACACTGAAAAAAACATTAATAGCGATACGCTATTAAATCAACTTGATACAACCTCAACGTATTTACAATATCAATATATTTACAAAAATAAACATCCTCTAGGCAGTAAGAATAATTTAATGAGTGCCAATGATGGCACACAATACAGTTACTTACATAATAATTATCACCCTTCTATTAATGACTTCCTTACCCGCTTTGGTTATTACGATATTTTTCTGGTTGACCCTGATACAGGACGTGTTATTTATTCTGTTTACAAAGAATTAGACTATGGCACCTCATTAATAAGCGGGGCTTATGCTAATTCAGGTTTAGCACGCGCATTTAATCGTGCTAATAATAGCCATAATGCCGAAAATTTCTTAGAAGACTTTAAACCTTATACGCCTTCTTACGAAGACCCTGCCGCCTTTATTGCCACCCCTATTTTTGAAGACGGTAAAAAAATTGGTATTCTTATTTTTCAAATGCCCATTGATAATATTAACAATATCATGACTAGCAACCAACAATGGCAGCAATCAGGTATGGGAGCCTCTGGTGAATCTTATTTGATTGGGGACGATTTTAAAACACGCAGCTTAAGTCGTTTTTTAGTTGAAGATAAAACAGGTTACCTCGCTGCTTTAGAACAAGCAGGTGAAAATAGTAATGCTATAAATGATATTCGCACTAAAGACACCAATATAGGCTTACAGACAGTACAAAGTAAAGGGGCAAAGGCGGCTATCGCGGGTGAAACAAATCATGCTATTTTTAATGATTACCGTCATATTCCCGTTTTATCTGCGTATGCACCTCTTAGTATTCAAGGTGTTAAATGGGCTATTTTAACAGAAATTGATACAGAAGAAGCCTTCAGACCGTCTGTTAAACTTAAAGAGGCTGTTTTTAAAACGGCCATCATTGCTCTAGGTATTACCGTAATTTTTTCAATATTGGTTGGGTTACTATTATCCAATGCATTAATTAAACCTATTCATCATATTGCCTTATCAATGAGAAAAATTGCGGATGCCATTGCAAATGGCAAAGGTGACTTAAGCAGTCGTTTAGATGAAAGTAAGGGTGATGAATTATCAGAACTAGCTCATTATTTTAATAGCTTAATTGAATGTATCCAAAATGTTATTCAGAGTATTGCTGATGCCAGTTTACAACTCTCTGTTGCCACGCAACAAGTTGCGGTCTCTTCTCAAGAAACGGGTAAAAATATAGAACATCAAGCGATCCAAATCGATGAGGTCTCTGTCTCAATGGATGATATGAGTAACACTATTGCTAATATCACTAAAAGTTGCCTACAGACTGCTGATGAAGCTAAAAAAGGTGATGAGCAAACTCAAGTTAGTGCCGAAATAATTAAATCAACATTAGATTCTATTCATGTTCTTGATAATAATATTGTGGAAGCGGCACAAAGCATTTCTACCTTACAAGAAGATAGTGAAGCGATTGGTAATGTACTCGATGTTATTCGAGGGATTGCAGAACAAACCAACTTACTTGCCTTAAATGCAGCGATTGAAGCCGCTAGAGCGGGTGAGTACGGGCGTGGATTTGCTGTAGTTGCAGATGAAGTAAGAACCCTTGCCAGCCGTACTCAAGATTCTACATTAGAAATTCAAACCACTATTGAAAAACTTCAAGCAGCAACAGAAATTACTGCCGAATCCATGAAAAATAGCGTTGGACTTGCTAAAGATACCAGCTCTCAAGCTGAACAATGTACTGATGCCTTAGCTAGAATTACTGAGTCTATTGAAAATATTGAATCAATGTCTTCAAAAATAGCAGATTCATCTAAAGCACAATCAACAGTGGCAGGTGGTATTAATCGTAATATGTCGTCTATTAGCGCCTCAGCCCAACATACCAGCGTATTATCTGAAGAAACAACCCAGTCAGGTCATGAGCTGGCTAAATTAGCTATACACTTAAATGATGTTGTTAATCAATTTAAAGTTTAATCACATCTCTTCCTTTGACATTATAAAAATATTACATTATGTGGTTTAAAAATCTTGCTCTCTATCGCTTAAGCGAACCGTTCACCTTAACAGCCATTGAATTATCTCAACAAATGGAATCCATGCGTTTCAAAGCTTGTGGCGGCCATGAAGAATTTAGTTATGGCTGGACTTCACCATTAGGACGTGGCTCTGAACAACTGGTTCATCAAGCTAATGGCTTTATGATGCTCTGTGCAACACGCGAAGAAAAAGTCTTACCTAGCGGCGTGATTAATGAAATGGTTGCCGAAAAAATTGCCTTAAAAGAAGAGCAAGAATTTCGTAAAATATCCAAAAAAGAACGCACTGAACTCAAAGAAGAGATTATTTTTGAACTGCTACCGCGTGCTTTTTCATTTTCCAAAAAAACCTTTGCGTATATCGATCCTAAAGGCGGCTGGCTAGTCGTTGATGCATCGTCTGCAAAAAAAGCCGAAGAACTGATTAGTTTTTTACGCAAAAATTTAGGCTCATTACCTGTCGTGCCTATCAATAGTAAAGACGCACCAACTAGCATCATGACTCAGTGGTTATTAGAAGATGATTCGCCAGCCAATATGCTTATTGAAGATGAATGTGAATTAAAAGCACCTGAAGAATCAGGCGGCATTGTTCGTTGCAAACGCATGGATTTATCCGCACCTGAAATTAAACAGCACTTAGATAAGGGCAAACAAGTCATTAAATTAGCCCTTAGCTGGTCAGACCGTTTATCCTTTGTGTTAGATGAAAATTTAGCCGTTAAACGCTTAAAATTTCTCGAGTTAATCCAAGAACAAATCAATGATATTGAAGTCGGCAGCCCTGAAGAACAATTTGATGTCGATTTTACGATTATGACTGATGAATTAAGCCAATTTCTGCCGCAGTTATTAACTATTTTTGGTGGCGAAGCACTGAGTTAATGACTATTCCCCCTTGTTATAAATTACTGCTGACAGTCGTCATGTTTGTCAGTAGTAACACCCTCAATGCCACGCAATATTTATTGCCCAGCAATCCTCAAGACAGTTTGATTACTGAATTTGATGTAAAAACTATTAAAGAAGTGCGTGCCAGAGATGATGAGGATTTATTAGATATTGCACGGCGTTTTGACCTTGGACAAAACGAGATTGTATATTTGAATCCAAAGGTTGATCGTTGGTCGCCGAAAAAAGATACCATTGTCACCTTACCTAGTATTCGTTTATTGCCTGATACCCAACGTAAAGGCATCGTGCTAAATTTAGCTGAATTTCGCCTCTATTATTACCCTAAAGCCGCTAGAAATGCACCCGCGATGGTCATTACTCACCCTATTAGTATTGGACGACAGGATTGGAATACGCCCTTAGGTAAAACTAAAATTACCGCTAAAAAAGAAAATCCTACTTGGACTCCTCCCGCTTCGATTAAAAAAGAACATTTAGAAAAAGGCGACCCCTTACCCGATGTTGTCCCTGCTGGACCTGATAATCCATTGGGTTTATATGCCATGCGTTTGGGTATTCCAGGCTACTTAATTCACAGCACTAATAAGGCTTATGGCGTAGGTTCACGCGTCAGCCATGGCTGTATTCGGATGTATCCTGAAGATATAGCAACACTCTTTCCAAAAATAAAAGTAGGTAATTTGGTGACTATTGTTAATCAGGAAATTAAGGTGGGATGGTTAGGTAATCAACTGTTTATTGAAGTTCATCGAGCCTTAGAAGAAACAGAAAATAATAACGAAGAATCCTTACTTGACCAAGCGTTGGATTTAATTGAAAAAGCCAATAAAGGTGTTTTACCGCTTATAAAAGGAAAAATATTAAGAGCTGCCTTAACTGAAAAAACAGGTTTAGCGGTTAAGATTTTTGAAAAACCTGCAATCAAGTCAGAACCGAAGACAGTCATTATTAAATAACCTGCCTTCGTTCTTAATTACAGCAAAAACTTATTTCATCATTGCTTTATTTAACATACGATCTAACTTACGGTTAGTATCTTCTGCTGTTGCCGCTGCACGATTTGCTGCTGCGGTTGCTGCTGCTGCATTAGCCGCTGCATCAGTTGCATTAGTCGCTGCTTGATCGGCTTTAGCCCCAATTTCAGCCGTTTTGCTTTCAACTGAATTAATTTTTGTGCTTAGTGAATCAATATTACTTTGCAATCTATCAATATCTGATGTGCTTGCACAAGCAACCATAAAACTTGAAGCCAAAACCACTGTTGATAATTTTACTATTTTAATCATTTGAAAATACCTTAAATAAAAACTTCCTAAAAACGTAGGAAAACTATACTAATTTTAGCCGGTTTTAAAATGATTGCCAATTATTTTATGTCTACTTGCATGCCAATATAAATCCAGCGTTCTAATTGTTCAATTTGTTTATTTGAAAGTGCGATACATCCCTGCGTCCAATCAAATTCACCCTGTACTAACGCATTTCCTGAGCCAACACCATGAATACCAATTGCCCCGCCTAATGGCGTTGTTTGCGGCGGCACACTTCCCTTACGGTGTGCCTGTTGAATCGCTAAATACTCAGTATAATTAATACGCCCGCGACTCACCCCTCTATCCGCATCAAATAACGTCGGATAATTCAAGCCAAAAAAGAATTTAAATCGACTTTTTTTATTAATATGCGTAATTTGATATCTCCCAATAGGCGTTATATTATCGCCGCGCTCCTGTTTATAACCTGCCCCATTTTTACCTAAAGAAATTTTTTTAAAGCGTGCTAAACGCTGCCTACCTTGTCTAACATCTACCGTCTTTTTTTTAGTATCAATAAGTAACCATGTATCCTCTAAGGCTATTACCTGAAAAGACAATACTAAACCCAATAAAATTATAATTTTCTGCATTACACATTATAATGCTAAACACGACTAATCAAACTATCGTACACAATATCCTAATTATGAAAATTAACGCCGTCATAACGCAAGCCTATTCCGATCAAAAACCAGGTACCTCTGGTTTACGAAAAAAAGTCAGTGTCTTCCAACAACCTCACTATCTTGCTAATTTTGTACAAGCCATTTTTGCCTCTACGCCTAAAACAGCTAATACCCGTTTAGTGATTGGCGGTGATGGGCGTTATTTTAATCGTGATGCTATTCAAATAATTATAAAAATTGCCGCCGCAAATGGCTTTACAGAGTTTATTATTGGCCATGGGGGTTTATTATCGACACCTGCCGCCTCTCATCTGATTCGTAAATATAATGCACAAGGCGGTGTTATTCTCTCTGCTAGTCATAATCCAGGCGGGCCAACCGAAGATTTCGGCATTAAATATAATATCAGCAATGGCGGCCCTGCTCCCGAACAAGATACCAATGCATATTATGCGTATAGTCAAACTATCACCGAATATCAAATCGCTGAATTACCCGAAATA
>CAJVYO010000104.1 GCA_913009515.1 uncultured Methylococcaceae bacterium | reverse complement strand
CGAAGAGTGGGAATCATTATGTGACGGTTGTGCAAAATGTTGTTTAAATAAATTAGAAGATGAAGATACAGAGGAAATCTTTTTTACCAGTGTGGTCTGTGATTTAATTGATTTAGAACGCTGTCAATGTACGCAGTATTCAAAACGTACTACGCTGGTGCCAGAGTGTATTGATTTAAAGCAGCATGATTTCAAGCATTATACGTGGCTGCCGGCGACCTGTGCGTATCGATTATTAAGTGATGGTGAAACGTTACCTGATTGGCATCCGCTAATATCTGGCACATCTGAATCAGTCAAAGAAGCGGGGGTATCGATTAGTAGTTTTGCTATTAAAGAATCTCAGGTTGATGATTTGGAAGATCACATTATTGAGTGGCTACTGTAATAACGGCTCTTTGGCTAGGATTTGCTTAAGAAAAGGGAGCGTCAGTTTACGTTTAGCAATCAAGGTTTCACGCTCTAGTGCGGTTAATAATTTCCATAAGGTAGGTAAATCAGCGGCATAATGTTTGGTGAGAAAATTAGAGACTTTCGTCGAAATTTCAATGCCGAGGTGTTTTGCTTTACAGCTAAACGCGGCAATACGTTCTTCATCAGAGAGTGGCTGTAATTCGAGCGATAAGCCCCAATTTAAACGCGTTTTCAAATCAGGTAGGCTGATAGGTAATTCATGCGGGGAACAATGTGCAGAGAGAATTAAGCGATGGTTATTTTGGCGATGGTCATTATATAAATTAAATAAGGCCATTTCCCAAGCAGGGTGTCCCGCACAATAATCGACATTATCAATACATATAAGGTCGTATTCCTCTAAGCCTTCGAGTACTTTGGGGTTAATCAGATTATTTTTATATAGCCGCAAATAGAAGGCTTTACGTTGATATTGATGAGCGTGTTGGCAACAGGCTTGTAATAAATGGGATTTACCACTGCCTTGACTGCCCCATAAATAGAACTGTGGCTCGTGATTATTACCGATAGCTATTTCCATGAGCGATTGAATCACTTGGCTATTACACGCAGTATAAAAACTATTAAAGGATAATTCAGCGTTAAGATCGAATAATAACGGTGCTTGTTGCATGATTAGGATTTTTCTAAACGAGCAGAGTAGCGAACAAACAGACTCGCCCCAAAAAACAGTAATAAACTAAAGATAAGTTCTAATAAGGGCAGTAAAGGTTCATCGCGGACATAGCTTTCAGTGCTACCGTGAATAAAATAGCCCATACTGATATACGCCATCCATGAGCAACTTTTTAAATTACCTTTAATAAAGCCGCGTAGCACAATGAGTAATGGGCTAACGGTGGTGAGTAAGACGAAGGCAATGGGTAATTTCTCAGGGGGCAGTAAAATAGTATTCCATAGCATCAGTAAGCCAAATAAACCGACATAACCGATGAGTGCTATATTGTAATAATGATGAACTTTCATGAGGTTTTGAGTTTTAATGCGGTAGTCGCTAAACGAACACCTAAAGCAAAACACAGTGTTTTTTCTTCTTTACTGAGGGTGTTGCGGTCATGTGCGAGATGACTTGCACCGTAGGGCGTGCCGCCGGTTTTGGTTTCGTTTAACGCGGGCTCACTGCTGGGAATACCCAGTAATATCATGCCGTGATGTAATAGCGGTATCATCATAGATAATAAGGTGCTTTCTTGGCCGCCATGTAAACTGCCGGCTGAAGTAAAGACTGCGGCGGGTTTATCGGTTAATGAGCCGTTAAACCATGCGGCGGTGCTATTATCAATAAAATATTTAAGTGGAGCTGCCATATTGCCAAAATAACTTGGGCTACCTAAGGCCAAGCCATCACATTGCTTTAAATCATCAAGACTGGCATATAACGAACCTGATGCTGGAATACTTTCCGCAGTTTGTTCGCAAATACTGGATATTTCAGGCACGGTACGCAGTACAGCGTTGCTACCATCAACTGATTCAACACCGCGTGCAATTTGTTGTGCCATGAGTTTGGTGGCGCCATGCTGACTATAATATAAAACTAAAATTTGGCTCATAAGGCGGTTCGGTTTTTTTGTAAAGGCTGATAGTTTAGTTTAACAAAGCAGAGTTCTAGTTTTAAAATTATGTAGGCTGAAGCCTACGCCCCAACTTATAAAATAGCTAAAATATTATCAATAGGACGTCCTATAGCCGCTTTACCATTGGCTAATACAACAGGGCGTTCAATGAGTTTAGGATTATTCACCATCGCAAGAATAAGCTGTTCACGGCTTAAATCAGGGTTTGCTAAATTTAGTGTCGTATATTCAGTTTCTTGTGTGCGCATAAATTCACGCGGTTGCACATCTAATAACGTTAAGATATGCTCTAGTTGTTGTGTGCTCGGCGGATTTTTCAAGTATTCAATTAGCTCAAAATCAAGGCCTTTGTCTTGTAATAATTGCAGGCTTAAACGCGATTTAGAGCAGTTAGGATTATGATATAAGGTGATTGACATAGGCATACGTTACGATAAGGTAGTTAAAAGAAAAAACTAAAAATAAAGTCTGAATATTTTAGCATTTTTAAGGGCTAATACCTGTTTCTATCCTCTTATCAGGGCGATTAATTTGCACATGCGTAGGGTAAGCAAAGCTGAGATTATTTTTATCGAGTATTTGGGCTATTTTAAATAACACATCTTCTTTAACCCCTAACCATTCAACCCAATTCACGGTTTTTGAAAAACAATACACTAATATATCAATCGAAAAATCATTATAACGATCTAAAAAAACCAGCTGGGTGGCTTTGATGCCTTGTAAATCTTCTTGCGATAAAAACGAGCGTTGTGGATGTTTCCGGCGGGTTTGTAATATAGGATGTTTTTCAGTCGGGTTAGCAATATCAGGATGGTGAGCGAGCATGGCTTTTATATCCGTAAGAGCGGCTTGAACATCATGCATATTGCTTTCATAGGTAATACCAATATGCATTTTAATACGCCGTCCCACAGTTCGTCGATTCCAGTTTAAAACGCTGGCAGTGGAGACTAATGAGTTAGGCATATTAATCAGGGCATTATCAAACGTACGGATGGTAGTGCTGCGTAGCCCAATTTCAATCACCGTCCCTTCAACCGCTTCAACTTGTATCCAATCGCCCATTTTGAAAATACGGTCAATCATAATATTTAAGCCACCAAAAAAATTGGCGAGACTATCTTTGGCTGCCATCGCAAACGCTAACCCGCCAATTCCAAAGGTAGATAAAATCGCGGTAATATTAATACCAAAATGGCTTAAAATTAAAGTCAGTGCGGTGAGGGTAGCAATCGCTTTCAAGCCCTTAATAGATAAGAGCATTAATTCTTTGCTATAGGATTTTTTGCGGCGATCACTTTGGTTGGTTTGAGCGGCAATCACGCTATCAATTAAATTAAAACTCAGATACAGGTATAGCAGCGTATAGATGCTATAAATAATATGGTCTAGCGAGGGTTTAATCGGGGTTTTATACAGCAAAGCGTTTAGGGCAAGATCAATACCACAAAATAACACTAAATATAATAGCGGTTTGCGTACCGCTATAAACACAAACTCAACATCTTCCACTTTATCGTCATTTAAAATAAAGCGTTCGATTAAACAATTACTGCCTTTAGAAATCAGCGGAAATAAAATTAAAGTGACGATTAAAATAATCAATGAAAGTGTGATGCCGCCTATATCAATGCGTAATGGTGAAATAACATAGTTTACGCCTTTAAATTGCGGTAAATTATTCACATAACTAATCGCAGACTTTAACGAAAATTTTTGTAAAAAATAGGTAGTAATAATGTCTTTAGAATGCCCCAGCGTATAGTCTAAAAAATCTAAATAGACGGCTTGAATTTTTTCTAAATCAACATAGTTTGTTGCAATTTGTTGGTAGAGTTTGTGCTGACCGGTTAAAGGAATTTCTTGTTGGTTAATCGTTTGTTTTAAGGCTTTAAGACGGCGTTTAACTTCAGTTTCTACAGCGGTTTTGCTTTGATAATGCCGCATTGAATTAACAAGATAGACAACAAAATGGCCTATTTCTCGTTGCGTCATAATAAAGTCAACCGCAAATTCATCACGTTGTAAGGCGGCAAGATTACCGCGTGAACGATTAAGCTGAATTTTAGATTTAAGTAGTTCTAATTCATCTTCTTTAAGGCTATTGATATCATAATCAATAAAGGAATGCTGAATAAAGCTTAATAAAAACTTAAATTCAGCATTTTTTTCCTGGATTAATAAGCGTAGTGATTCATCATTGTTATTTTCTTTTATAATCTGATTAATGTCGGCTATTTTATGCAAAGACTCTGAAATTGTTTTATATTTTTTGTCTTCTGCAGCAACAATTGGTAACGATAAAGCCATGAAAAAAAACAGACTTAAAAACAGAGCATAACGCTTTAGTATCATCATAGTTTAACGCTTGAAAGGCTATTATTCAGTAGGTGTTTCAGGCTGATTGCTGGCTAAAATTTCTCTTAGATAGCGAAATAATAACCGAGCCGATTTAGGCGGTTTATTCTGTGCGAGTTCTTTTTGGCTATTGCGAATAAGTTGGCGTAATTGCTGAATATCAGCACTCGGATAGTCAGCGATAAAATCGGTTAAGGCTTGTTTGCTGTTTTCGGATAATAATTTATCTCGCCAGCTTTCTAATTGGTGTAATTCACGGTTTGAATGCACACTTTGCGTTTTAAGTTTATTGAGTTGTTCTTGAATCGGCTCAATATCCACTTGACGCATCAGGCCATTAATAAATTTAAGTTGGCGTTTGCGGGCGCTTTTTACCGGCATTTTAGTCGCTTCAATAATGGCGACTAAAATCTCGTCAGGTAAGCCTAAATTATTAATGTGAGTCGGCGAAAGTTGCGTAATTTCCTCGCATAATGCTTGTAAAACCGCAATATCGCGTTTTAGTTGGGTTTTATTGGGGCGAATTGCCCATGTTTCTTCAAAATCTTCATCGGGTGCTTCTGTTATAAAAGTTGCCATTGCGTTAAACCATTGAAATTAAAAAAATTACAAAACCAATAACCGCTGCCATTGGTATTAAAAAACCTGCCCAATCTTTCGGGGCATCTTTACTGCGTTGTAAGGCTGCTTTGCTGGGACGTAGCCAAAATACAATCCCTAAGACCATGATGGCTAAAATAATATTTTCCCAAAGAGAAAGTTCCATTGTTGTTCCTGTTTTGTCGGTATGAATTACTTATGTAGCACTATTGAGGAAGAAAGATGCGTTTTAAACTAAATCATTGATTTTTAGTAGTTCTAAAAGTTGATTGTCTGAAAGGGTTTCTTTTTGAGTCTTTGAATAGATAGTCATAAGATAAAGGTGATTATTTTCACCTATAAAATAATAGACAACGCGAAACCCTCCACTTTTACCGGTTGGTATTGAAGTGTTGCTAACTCGTATTTTGTAACAATTATGCTGTAAAGGGATACCCGCTTTCGGATTGTTTTTTAGTTCTTTTGCTAATGCTTGTAAATCTAGTTTGATGCGTTTGTATTTTTTAGATAATTTCTTTAGTTTAAATGAAAATGTGTTTAAGGCTATAATTTTATAACTCATCTAAAAGCTCATCTAATGTTTGTAGTTTGTCAGCTTTTTTAGGGTCATTTAGCACTTCTTTTAGCTCTTTACAGGATTTATCAAAACTATCATAAAATGCGTGTGCTTCTTGTTTTTCTAAATAGGATTTAATAGATTCTATAATAATGTCGGTTCGATTAAGTTCATATTCTTTACTCAATTCATCTATATGTTCTATTAAATATTTAGGAAGCCTTAGTCCTACTTGTTGTTTTTGAAGTTGTTCTAATGAGTGCATAAATATAACCTTTATCTAAAATGATATTTTTTAGTATGTGATATTTATATACATAAGTCAAACAATGCTATTTCTTCGTTAAGAAGCGCGTAAGTAAAAAGTAATTTAGATTGTGTAATAACAGTAGCTATTGCATAATATTTTTTTGTTTTTTTAGGGAAATCTGTTTATGCCAACGGTCACTATTACGAATATGTCCACTGAACTCTATTATGAGTTGAAAACGACTGCAGAACAACATCACCGAACAGTGAGTAATGAGGTGATTGTGTGTTTGGAGGAGCGTTTATTTCCAAAAAAGATAAAGCCTGAAGAGCGTTTAGCCGATATTCAAGCCTTACGAGCGAAGATTAAATCTAATTTTGTAACCTCGCAAATGATTGAACAAGCTGTAGCTGAAGGGCGACCATGATTGTTGTTGATACCAATATTATTGCTTATTTTTTATTGCCTACGGTGTATGCAGATTCGGTTGATGCCTTATTTGAATTAGAGCCTGAATGGGTCGCTCCGATAATATGGAAGAGTGAATTTCGTAATGTCTTAACCCAGTGTCTACGCCAAAAAGTAATAAGCCTTGAGA
>CAJVYO010000103.1 GCA_913009515.1 uncultured Methylococcaceae bacterium | reverse complement strand
TATTTTAGAGCCTATAGGTAAAAATACAGCCCCTGCTGTTGCGATGGCAGCATTGGCGGCGAGCAAGCCTGATGATATTTTATTAGTATTACCTGCCGATCATGTGATTGAAGATATTGAGGCATTTCAAGCCGCGATTTTAAAGGCGGCGGCATTAGCTAAAGATGATTACTTAGTGACGTTTGGCATTGTGCCGACTGCTGCGGAAACCGGCTATGGCTATATTAAACGTGAAGGCAAACAAAAAAAACATGCGTTTTCAGTGGCTGAATTTGTTGAAAAACCTAATGCAGAACTGGCTCAATCTTATGTAGACAGCGGTGATTACTATTGGAATAGTGGCATGTTTGCATTTAAAGCCAGTGCTTATTTAGCTGCCTTACAGCAATATGCCCCTGAAATGTTGACGGCTTGTGAAAAGGCTTTTCAACATGCAGAAACGGATGTGGATTTTATTCGTTTAAATAAAGAATGGTTTGAGCAATGTCCTGATGATTCTATTGACTATGCGGTGATGGAAAAAACGGATAAAGCTGTGGTGATTCCATTGGATGCAGCATGGAATGATGTTGGGTCGTGGTCAGCTTTATGGGAAGTGAAAGATAAAGATGATTCAGGCAATGCATTGACCGGTGATGTGTTGGCAATTGATACGCATCATTCTTTTGTCCACTCAGAAAATAAGTTAGTGACTGTGGTGGGTATGGACAATGTGGTCATTGTTGAAACAGCTGATGCAGTGATGGTGACGGCCAAAGATAAAGTACAAGATGTAAAGAAAATTGTTGCTCAGTTAAAAGCTGGCCAGCGTTCGGAAGCCTCGGTACATCGTAAAGGTTATCGTCCTTGGGGGCATTATGATTCAGTGGATAGCGGCGAGCGTTACAAAACCAAGCATATTGTAGTAAAGCCGGGTGCGAAATTATCGATGCAAAAACACCATCATCGTGCGGAACATTGGGTGGTAGTCAAAGGTACGGCTTTGGTCACTAAAGGTGATGAAACACTATTATTAGCTGAAAATGAATCGACTTATATTCCATTAGGCGTGGTACACCGTTTAGAAAATCCGGGGGTTATTCCTTTGGAAATTGTAGAAATACAAACCGGTAGTTATTTAGGCGAAGATGATATTGTGCGTTTTGAAGATAAATACGGACGTTCATAAACTATCATTTTCATCCATTGAGGCGACTACATGAACAACGGCTTGCATTAAATCATGCAGTTGTTGTTCAGTGATAATAAACGGCGGCATCAGGTAAATTAGCGTGTTGAACGGGCGTACCCATACGCCTGCTTGCACAAATTTATCTTGTAAGCTGTGGATATTAATAGGGCGATGTAATTCGATAACGCCGATGGCACCGAGTACGCGTACATCTTTGACGTGTGCGTGATTTTTACAGGTGATTAGTCCAGTCTTTAACTGGGATTCAATGCGTTGCACGTGATTTTTCCAATCAGATTGTAATAACAGTTTTAAACTTGCGAGTGCGGTGGCACAAGCTAGCGGATTAGCCATGAAAGTGGGGCCGTGCATGAATACATGAGGTTCGCCTTGATGTAGAGTGTCAGCGATGTTTTGCGTTGTTAAGGTGGCTGCTAAGGTCATATAGCCGCCTGTTAAGGCTTTACCCAAACACATAATGTCAGGTTCTATCTTGGCATATTCGCACGCAAATAATTTTCCTGTGCGTCCAAATCCGGTTGCTATTTCATCTATAATTAATAACACATCGTATTGATTGCACAATAGGCGTACTTGGCGTAAATAATCCGGTGCATAAAATCGCATGCCGCCCGCCCCTTGTACAATCGGTTCTAAAATAACAGCGGCAATATGATTCGCATGTTTTTTGAGCTGTGCGGCTAAGGATTTAATATCATGCTCTACCGTGTGACTATCAAAATTACACTCAGGTGCATCGGCAAAATATTGAGTGATTAGACTGCCTTGAAATAAACTGTGCATGCCATTTTCAGGATCGCTGACAGACATTGCGGCAAAGGTATCGCCATGATAGCCATGACGAATGGTGAGCATTTTATTTTTTTGCGGCTGTTGTTTGGCAAACCAATATTGAATCGCCATTTTAATCGCGACTTCAACGGCAACCGAGCCAGAATCTGCAAAAAAAACGGCCTGTAAGGATGGCGGGGTGATAGCAACTAACTGTTCGGCAAGCTCAACCGCCGGTTGGTGAGTGAGTCCGCCAAACATAATATGCGCCATATCTTGTAACTGGGCTTCAATGGCTTGGTTTAAAACCGGGTGATTATAGCCGTGTATCGCACTCCACCATGAAGACATGCCATCGATTAAGCGTCGACCATCGTGCAGTTGTATATAAACACCATGAGCTGATTTAACCGGATAAAGCGGGGCATCACTGCCTAAAGTGCTATAGGGATGCCAAACATGTTTGCGGTCTTGTTGTAATAGCGTAGACACTGTTTTAGGTGCTTTTGTTATTTAAGGTTTTAACTTAACCACCAATTTGCTTTTCGCGTTTTTCATCTAAGGTTTTACAATCAATACATAAAATGGCGGTTGGACGTGCTTCTAAGCGGCGAATACTAATATCAACGCCACAAGTATCGCAATAACCATAATCATCTGAATCTAGCATCGCTAATGATTCATTAATTTTTTTCAGCAGCTTACGTTCACGGTCACGGGTTCTGAGTTCTAAACTAAATTCTGATTCTTGTGACGCACGGTCATTAGGGTCAGGATAATTTGAAGCATCATCACGCATATGATCAACGGTACGATCCACTTCTTGCATCAAGTCATCTTTCCAATTATTTAAAATACCTCTAAAATGCTCTTGCTGAGTGGGATTCATAAACGCTTCGCCTTTTTTTTCAACATACGGTGTGAAACTAAAAGGGCTGCTTTCGAGTGATTTACTGTTAGCCATCCACTGACTCCTAATTATTTAAAAAACTGCGCATTTTAATCAGCTTACGGCTTATTAAGCAAGGTAAATTATATTTATCACGTTTAATTGTTGATGATTGAATGGCTAAGGGTTAAAGATTACGTAAGTTAAGGTATAATTTCGACATAATAATATTACCTAGATATCGAGACACTTTTATGGATAAAACAGTGAAATTAAGTTTATATTTTTATGGTCTCTTTTTATTTAGTTCTAGCGTGTTTGCTATTGAAATTATTACGCATAATGATAGCGGGTTATCGTTAAACTTTAAGAATGAAGAAAATATCCGTGCTATTTTTAGTATGCGTCAGCGCTATTGGTCGAATAGCGAAAAAATAAAAGTATTTGTACTGGCAGATAATCATGTGGTGCATAAAGCCTTTGCGAAAGAAAAATTGGCTATCTTTCCGCATCAACTGCGTCGTTCTTGGAATCGTATGACTTATACCGGAACCGGTCAATCGCCAAAAACGGTTAATTCAGTCATTGAAATGATACAGAAAGTTAAACAAACCCCGTATTCCATTGGTTATGTCGATACTTTGGTGAGTGATGATGATATTAAAGTGATGGGAGCGCGATAATGTTGAAATTAATAATAGGTTTGATGTTATTGGCGAGTTCTCATGTTTATGCGGCTGAATTATCTTGGCAGGATAAATTGTCGTGGCAAAATATTCAGAAAAATTGGCAGGATGACGTGCAGTTTCATGGTTTTTTAAGTCAGGGATTAATATCTAGCTCAGGCAATAATGTGTATGGGCACAGCAAAAATAGTGTTTCGGCGTTAACTGAAGTAGGGCTTAATGCATCGTATCAGTATTCGTCTCAAATTAGTTTTGCGATACAAGGTCTATATCGACGAGCGGGCAGTACCACCGGTAAAAATGGCATCGGTGTATTGGATTATGCTTTTATGGATTATAGATTTTTTAACGATAATCAATGGCAAGTAGGTATACGAGGGGGGCGGATTAAAAACCCTTGGGGACTTTATAACGAGACCCGTGATGTATCTTTTACGCGACCCACGATGTTTATGCCATTGCCTTATTATGAACGTTCACGCGGATTAGTATTGGCAATGAATGGCGGTCAGGTCTATGTTAATCAATTTACCAGTTGGGGCGATTTATATTTTAAATTTAATCTGGGGGTCACCGAAAGTGATCAGGAGTTGTTGATAGCGGTGACTAGTAATCCTGCTATTTCTGGAAAACTCAATACATCTGGTGTGAATTTTTTAACGCAATTACGTTATGAAATATTAGAGGGGCAATATGTGTTCGCAGTAAGCTATGCCCAGATGGATTTTGAATATAAAGGCTTATCACCTATCTATAATAATTTACAGGTTCCCATTAGACCTTTAATGTTATCGATGCAATATAATGGCGAGCGTTTTAGTTTGGCAGCTGAATATAATTTACAGTGGAATCATTTTTATGGTGCGTTAGTGCCTGAAATAAAAAATGTGTCTGAAGGCTGGTATATTCAAGGGGGTTATAAAATACTCGATAACCTTGAAGCGACGATTCGTTATGACCAAACGGCACGAGATAAGGATGATCCCCTAGGTAAAAAAATTAGTGCGTTGTCAGGGGGGCTAATGCCTGCTTATTATCTTTTTACGCATGATACCACCATCAGTTTACGTTGGGATGTAACACCTGAATGGATGTTGCGAGCTGAATATCACCGAGTACACGGAGCATCAAATATTAGTATGATTGATAATCCTGATATAGGTGATATTGCTGAACATTGGAATATTTATGCCTTACAAGTTGCATTTAGGTTTTAATTGATGGCTAAAAAGATACGTTTTATTAGTTTGAAATGGAAGTTTTCGTTGCAAGTGGGAGCTATTTTGATGGGCTTATATTTGGCAGCGGCTTATATTTTTTATTATAAGGTAATTGATAATTTTGAGCAGGGACGTTCTGCGACACAAACTAAGCAAATTAATATAGCGAATGCCTTAACGCGAGATTCTTTTTCTGTCTTGGAGCGTTTTGTAGAATCGGTAGTAATGGTACCTGAAAGTACGCACAAGCAAGGTTTTAATCATATTATTACTATGTTTGATGAACATTGGCTGCATTGGCAGATGATTTGGGGCTTAAATAATGTTGTTTTTTATGATTTAAAAGCAGATGTGATTCAGCAGTGGGGCATGACAACCCCTGCGATGTTATCGACTATTAATCAGGTTATTAAAACTGAAAGTCCTCAACATCAAGTTATTTGTATTGATGCCTGTTTTCAGCAGGTAGTGACACCGGTATTATCAAGCGGTGAAATAGTGGGGGTTATCAGTATTACCCAATCATTGGCAGATACCTTATTGCGTTATCAGCAGGCATTAAAAAGTGATATTGGTTTGATTGTTGAAAAAAAATCAAAAAACTTTTCAATTATTACCAATGCTGAGAAAAATAAAGGCTTATGGTTTGATATTCAGCAAAACTATGATTTAAATAGCTTTATGGATAAGGTGAAGAGCGTCCGTTATGAAAATCATGTGTATGAAGTCCGTGCTTTTTTAATTGAAGGTCAAGTGCAATCTAGTTCACAGTTTTTACCGTATTACCTCTTAATTAATGATATTACTTTAGAACGTAATCACTTAGATAAAGAATTATCACAGTTATTGATAGTTGGCTTACTGGGTTTATTGGTTTTATTATTGGTTTTAATTAGGACTATCCATGTGTTATTGATTAGAGTGATTGGCTTGTATGAAGCATTACCTTTATTGGCCAGCTATCAATACATTAAATTCCAATCACTGTTACAAAAATATTGTCGGCGTAAAGTGATGTTTCAGGATGAGATTTCACAATTAATCTCTATTTCGGTAGAAGTTTCCCAAAATTTAGAATTGCTAACTGACGATGTCAGAACCAATACTGAAAAATTAAGTATACAAAGTTTAGAGCTTTCGCAAGAACGTGATTTTATTGCAACCTTAATTGATACCGCACCTATTATCATTATTACTCAGGACTTATCAGGGCGTGTTTTATCAGTGAATCAAGTGGGTTTGAGTTGTTTAAAATTACGTCGTCGCGTGATAGTCGGGCGTGATTTTGAGGCGTTAATTCCTGATACTGAAATAGAGCATATTGCGATATTAAAAAATATAGGCTCAGGCAATGCTAAACAGGGTTCATTTAGAGGGTGTTTGATACACTCGAATGATGAAGAGACGGTGCATATTGATTGGATACATAGCAGAATAACACAAACTCAAGAGCCCATTATTTTAAGTATTGGCGTTAATATTACTGAGCAATATGTCGCAGATGAAAAATTAATTTGGTTAGCCAGTCATGACACCTTAACGGGTTTAAGTAATCGTCGCCATTTTAATGCTGAACTCAATACTATGCTCACTGCGGCCAAGCGTCGGCATGAAAAGGTCGCCTTATTTTATTTAGATTTAGATCAATTTAAAATTATTAATGATACTTATGGTCATTTAGAAGGCGATAAATTATTG
>CAJVYO010000102.1 GCA_913009515.1 uncultured Methylococcaceae bacterium | reverse complement strand
CCGGTTGTGGATGTAACAAAAACATTAACGCCTGAATTACAGAATGAAGACAGCGTTTTAATGCTGATTGATTTGGGGCAAGGAAAAAATCGTTTAGGCGGTTCAGTATTAGCTCAAGTGACTCAACAAATGGGTAATGAAGTCCCAGATTTAGACGATGTGCCATTATTTAAAGCATTCTTTAACAGTATTCAAGTGTTAAATGCTGATAATAAATTACTGGCTTATCATGACCGTTCGGATGGCGGCTTATTAGCGACTTTATCAGAAATGATATTTGCAGGTCGGCGTGGGGCTGAAGTTGAATTGGATCGTTTAGATGCGGATATTTTAGCAACCTTATTTAATGAGGAATTAGGGGCGGTGATTCAAGTAAGGCAGGCTGATTGTGATGCGGTGTTAGATGTATTTGATGCGGCAGGTTTAGGCGATTGTACGCATTTAATTGGTTGGGTAACAGAAGAAACGCAGCAGTTAAATATTAGCTATGATGGCATTGTTTTATATTCAGCAAGTCGAGAAGAGCTACAAACAACATGGTCGGAAGTGAGTTATCGTATGCAGTCTTTGCGTGATAATCCTGATTGTGCAAAACAACAATTTGAGCGTATTCAAGATAACAGTGATAAAGGCTTATTTGCTAAATTAAGTTTTGATATTAATGAGGATATAACTGCTCATTTAAGTGCTAATCGCCCACGCGTTGCTATTTTAAGAGAGCAGGGTGTTAATGGTCATGTAGAAATGGCGGCGGCATTTGATAAAGCCGGCTTTACCAGTATTGATGTGCATATGACGGATATTATTAGCGGTCGTGTGAGTTTAAAGGGCTTTGTTGGCTTGGTGGCGTGTGGTGGTTTTTCCTATGGCGATGTTTTAGGCGCTGGGGGCGGCTGGGCAAAATCGATTTTATTTAATAGTCTTGCTCGTGATGAATTTGCTGCTTTTTTTAGACGTGAAGATACCTTTGGATTAGGCGTGTGTAATGGCTGTCAAATGCTGTCAGGCTTGAAAGAATTAATCGATGGCGCGGAGCATTGGCCGGCATTTAAACGCAATATTTCAGAACAATTTGAAGCACGGGTGGCAATGGTTGAAGTGCAAGAATCGCCGTCTATCTTATTAAAAGGCATGGCGGGTTCACAAATACCCGTGGTGATTGCACATGGTGAAGGACGCACTGAATTTTCACATTCAGAGCAAGAAAAAGCCTTAGTCGCATTAAATTATATTGATAATAACGGCAATAAAACCACAGATTTCCCTATGAATCCGAATGGTTCGCCTGAGGGTATTACCGGATTAACCACGCTAGATGGGCGTTTTACGATTATGATGCCACATCCTGAACGTTGTTTTAGAACACAACAAAATTCATGGCACCCAAGTGATTGGGATGAAGATGGTGCGTGGTTAAGAATGTTTAGAAATGCCCGTGTTTGGGTGGGTTAATTAGTGACTTTACCTTGTTGGACTAACGCATATGGTGGCGTAAAAAATACCGGTATTATTCGGCAAAATCTTGAAGATTTTAAGGTGGATGAAATACCCGCTTTTGAATGTTCAGGCGAAGGTGAGCATGCGTTTATTCATATTGAGAAACGTGGTGAAAATACCGATTATATTGCACGACAATTAGCGCGTTTTGCAGGGGTACGTCAGCGTGATGTGAGTTATGCGGGATTAAAAGATCGCCATGCAGTAACGACGCAATGGTTTAGTGTGTGGTTGCCAGGTAAACCTGACCCTGATTGGTCATTATTAAATAGTGATAGTTTAACAATACTTGAAGCACAACGTCATAGCCGTAAACTCAAGCGGGGGTCATTAGCTGGTAATCAATTTAGCTTGATAATTCGTGATTGGTCTGGTGATAAAGCTTATTTAGAACAGCAATTACAGCAGATTAAGCTGGGTGGTGTGCCTAATTATTTTGGGGCACAGCGATTTGGGCGTGAGGGTAATAATATCAATAAGGTTTTGGCTTTATTTTCAGGTCAAGAAAAAATTCCCAAAGATAAACGCGGACTTTTTTTATCAGCGGCACGTTCGTATATTTTTAATGAAATTGTGAGTGCGAGAGTTCAGCAAGGTAATTGGAATGAATTTATAACCGGTGATGTGATGATGTTTAATGATTCACATAGCTTTTTTAAAACTGATAGTGAAAATACTGGGATTGAAAAACGGCTTAATGATTTAGATATTCATCCAACAGCGATTTTATTTGGTAAAGGTGAATTAGAGTCGGCTCAAGATATGGCAGTATTAGAACAAAAGATTATTGAACAACAGAATGAGTTGGCAAAGGGTTTGATTGCCTTTGGATTAGAACAGGATCGGCGTGCGATACGTTGTCAGGTAAAAGATTTGCAGTGGCAGTTTATCGCTGAACAGAGTGTAGCATTGCAGTTTTCATTGAATGCAGGCTGTTATGCAACTGCAGTCTTAAAAGAATTATTTGAAATGGATTAGATGAATTAATGATACTTGATGAGGAAATGGTAACTGATTTTTTCGATGAATTCTTAAAATCTCAAGAAAGCATTGAAACCAATTTAATGCTATGGCGTGATGCGGATGAAGATGATGAAAAAATAAATAATTTATTTAGAGCGGTGCATACGATTAAGGGTAATTTATTTATGATGGAGCTTGATGCCATTGGAAATATTATCCATAGTTTAGAGGATTATTTATCTAAATTACGTGAGCATAAAATTGCAAAAATAGACGGCTTTAATATTCTTATCAGTCTTGTTATTGAGCAATGCAAGCAATTATCTAGAAAAATTATTGAAGGTAAAGATAAGAAAATCACGCTTAATAAAATGCAGGTGATGTTAACAACTTTGTCGCATTCATCACGTGCAGAAGCCGAAACGGTATTATTTGATAGTTTAACTTTACTCGATGAGCTAGATGAATGTGGTGATGAATATTCGCTACAGCCCTTGATAGATTTTTTGAAAAAAGGCAAAGCGAAGAATAGCTCAATCGCTAAGACGAAGACCGAAGAGTTAGATTTTTTTTATAAATTAATTTCTCAGGTTGAGGGGCATTTTCCCTATTGGAAAGGGCGTAGTGAAAATATTCTAACTTTAGTGCGGCGAATGAATGAATCTTTAAATTGCCCTGTTGATGCTATTCAGTTAGAAGCGTCTGTTTATATGCATGATATTGGGATGAGCTTTATGCCGCCGCAAAAGTTTTATGCCAGTAAACAGTTAAGTGAGAGTGATATTAAATTACTGAAATTGCATTGTCATATGGGTGCTCAATGGTTAGATTTAACACACTCGTGGAAAGATGCAAGCTTAATGATTAGGCAACATCATGAATGGTATGATGGTTCAGGTTATCCTGATAGTTTGCAAGGCAATGCGATTTGTGAGGGTGCTAAGTTATTGGCGATTGGTGATGCTTACGCGTCGATTATGGCACAATCAAGAAAAGGCACACAAAAAAAGCCGATTATGTACGCGGTATCTGAAATTAATAAAGGTTCAGGTTTACAGTTTGATCCCGAATGGGTGAAAATTTTTAATGATGTCATCCGTTTACATTTTAAAGCCGGATAGGTATCTATCGTCAAGATAACGTATAATATTCAAATTATTTTATGATTTGTCCTATATTTTAGAGAGAGAGTTTTAATGTTTAAAAAAAGTACTTTTTTAGCGGCATTGTTATTATTAAGTTCATCAGTACACGCTGAGATTAAAATAGGCGTGGTTAATATTCCGTTGCTTATGGCGAATGCACCCCAAGCAGCTGACGCTAAAAAACGCTTAGAAAAAGAATTCGCTCCTAAAGATAAGCAGCTGGTTGCCCAGCAAAAAGAAATTGTTAAATTAGAAGAAAAATTAGCCCGTGATGGTCTGACCATGACTGAAAAAGAAAAAAGAGGCTTGGAGCGTAAAATTATTACCAAACGTCGAGATGCTCAACGTTCACAACAGGAATTTAAAGAAGATTTTAGTATTCGTCGTAATGAAGAATTAGGAAAAATGCAAAATAGAATTAGGGAAGCGGTACAAGCACTTGCTAAGGAAGGGCAGTATGATTTGTTATTAACAGAAGGAGTAATTCATGCAAGTAAAAATGTGGATGTAACGACTCAGGTGCAAAAAAAATTAGTCGCAATGCCTTAACTTAACATTATTAATCATAAACATTTATATATTTATAAAGGATCGTTATATTGGAAACATTATTGGATATTAAACAAATTCAAGCTTTTTTACCACATCGTTACCCGTTTTTATTGATTGATAAAGTGGTGGAATGTGAGCCGGGCGTTAGGTTATTAGGCGTTAAGAATGTCACCTATAATGAGCCTATTTTTCAAGGGCATTTTCCACATATGGCTATTTTTCCTGGAGTGTTAATTTTAGAAGCATTAGCACAGGCAACAGGATTACTTGCCTCGGAAACATCCCCTGATGAATTAGGGCATGGCATGACTTATTTTTTAACAGGGATTGATAAAGCCCGTTTTAAACGTCCAGTTGTACCCGGCGACCAAATGATGTTGGAGGCTGTTTTTCAGCGTAGCAAGCTAAATATTTGGTCATTTATGTGTACGGCAACCGTTGAGGGTGAATTTGTTGCCAGTGCTGTGATTCGTTGTGCGGCTGTGGGTAATAAAGATTGATTGATCCGTCAGCGATTGTTGATGTCAATGCAGAGATTGCAGATGATGTAGAAATTGGCCCTTTTTCTGTCATAGGGGCTGATGTCAGCATTGATTCTGGAACGGTTATTGGACCTCATGTAGTGATGAAAGGGCCGGTTTCAATCGGTAAAGATAATCGTATTTATCAATTCACATCAATTGGCGAAGATCCGCAAGATAAAAAATATGCGGATGAAAAAACCAGTTTAGTCATCGGTGATCGCAATGTGATTCGTGAATTTTCATCGATGCATCGAGGCACTTTACAAGATAAAGCCATTACCAAGATTGGCAGTGATAATCTTTTTATGGCTTATACGCATGTTGCCCATGATTGTATTATTGGTAATCATGTGATCATGGCGAATGGTGCCTCACTTGCGGGACATGTGCATTTATGTGATTATGCGATTCTCGGTGGTTTTACCTTAGTGCATCAATTTACACAAATTGGTACCTTTAGTTTTGCTGCAATGGGCAGTGCGATTACTAAAGATATTCCGCCTTATGTAATGGTGGGTGGTCGACCAACGATGCCGCATGGTATTAATTCTGTGGGTATGGAACGTTCTGGCTGTAGTCCTGAATCAGTGCGTTTAATTCGCAAAGCCTATAAAATTCTGTATAAAAATAATTTGCGTATGGAAGATGCGATTGAAGAAATGGAAGATTTAGCCGCAGAGTGCGATGAAATTTCGAATATGGTGAGCTTTTTGCGTAATGTAACGCGCGGTATTTTAAGGTAACTATATAACCTTACGATGGGTTTTGTATAAAATACGCAACCCATTTTAGTTAATTTTTAACTTAAGGTATGAGTTTTGTTCAGCTGTCGTGTTTCACTCACTTCAGCATCCAGCTTTTTTAATAATCCATCCTGCATAGAATAAATTAAACCATGAATGGTTAAATCTTTATTTGCTCGCCATGCACGTTGCACAATAGTGGTATGACAAACATTAGCGACTTGTTCTATGACATTTTTTTCACAGAGTAAATCTAATTTTTCGGTTTCTGTTTCAAGTGCATCAATTTCAACGTGGTGGGTTCGATAGACATCTTTTATATGCCGTAGCCAGTTATCAATTAAGCCTAATTCATTGCCGTTAAAAGCGGCTTTAATACCGCCACAGCCATAATGTCCACAGACGATAATATGCTTAACTTCAAGCACTTCAACCGCATATTGAATCACCGATAAACAATTTAAATCTGTATGCACAACCACATTAGCAATATTTCGATGTACAAAGACTTCACCGGGTTTTAAATCAATAATTTGGTTGGCTGACACCCGACTATCGGCACAACCAATCCATAAATATTCAGGTTTTTGTTGCTCAACTAAACTTGAAAAGAACTCAGGGTCAGCGGCAAGCATTCTATCTGCCCATGATTTATTCCGTTTAAATAAAGATTTTAATTGTCTACGCATAATTTATTATTGTTGTTATGAGTTTAATAGGAATTTAAAGGTCATCTAAATATTTTTCAGCATCTAATGCAGCCATACAGCCAGCACCTGCAGAGGTAATGGCTTGTTTATACATAGAATCCATCACATCACCTGCGGCAAAAACACCTTCGATATTTGTTGCGGTTGCATTACCTTTAATACCACTATTGACTTGTAAATAACCATGCTCATCCATGTCTAATTGCTCTTTAAAGAGTTCGGTATTAGGACGATGACCAATGGCAATAAAAACACCATGCACATCAATATCTTGAGTACTTGCATCTTGAGTATTTTTAATTTTCATGCCCGTAACGCCCATGTCATCACCGAGGACTTC
>CAJVYO010000101.1 GCA_913009515.1 uncultured Methylococcaceae bacterium | reverse complement strand
CAGCCGGTTTTAAGCGTTCTAATTCGCTTAATAAACTATCCATTGAGCTGACTTCTTGCAATACAAACCGTCCACTGCTTAAATCAAAACACGCAATCCCATACATGGTTTCCAACACTGAAATCGCCACTAAAAAATTATCGTGTCGCTCTTCTAATAATGCCTCTTCGGTAATGGTGCCAGGGGTAATAATCCGTACTACTTCACGCTTAACAGGGCCTTTTGATGTTGCAGGGTCGCCTATTTGTTCACAAATCGCAACGGATTCACCCAGTCTAATCAGCTTGGCAATATAATTTTCTGATGCGTGATAGGGCAAACCACACATTGGAATCGGCTCACCGACTGCTTTACCTCTCGCGGTTAAGGTAATACTTAATAATCCCGCCGCTTTTTTTGCATCCTCAAAAAATAACTCGTAAAAATCGCCCATACGATAAAACATCAAAGTATCAGGAAAATCTGCCTTAATACTTAAATATTGACGCATCATCGGCGTGTGGGGGGCACTATCATCCTGTAAGGTCATATCAGTCTAGCTATTTTTAATAGAGGTTAATAAGGCAGAAAATTCAGCAGCTGGCAGAGGTTTACTTTTAATATAGCCTTGATACACATCGCAGTTGATACGCTGTAAAAAATCTAATTGCTGTTGAGTCTCTACGCCTTCTGCTAACACCTTAAAACCCAAGGTATGCCCCATCGCATTAATAGTGGTCGCGATTTCTAAATCATCTTGATTATGCGGAATATCTTCAATAAAACTTTTATCAATTTTTAAGGTATCTAACGGAAAACGCTTTAAATACGCTAACGATGAATAACCGGTACCAAAATCATCAATCGCGAGCAAAATGCCTAATGAACGTAATTTATTTAATAAACTAACAAGTGATTCCTGGTCTTCCATCAAACCACTTTCAGTCATTTCCAATTCTAAATACTCCGCAGGAAATCCAGTTATTGCCAAGGCTTGTTGCACCTCTTCATACATATCACAGCGTTTAAATTGCTCTGCCGATACATTAACCGCCAAGGTAATCGGCTGTAATCCATCTTGTAACCACTGCTGCCCTTGCCGACAAGTTTCATGTAAGACCCAACGCCCCAGCTCTATAATTAAACCGGTTTGTTCTGCAATAGGAATAAAGACAGTCGGTGATATTAAGCCCTTATCTTTAGTTTGCCAACGTACTAATGCCTCTGCACCGATAATTTTACCGGTAACAACATCGACTTGCGGCTGATAATAAACCCGTAAATCCTGCTGTTTAATCGCTAAAGCTAATTCATGCTCTAACTTTAATCGGGCTTGTACATTTTCCGTGAGTTGATTAGAGAAAAAAGCATAACAACCTCTGCCATTATCTTTGGCTTTATATAACGCCATATCCGCATAATCCATTAATTTACTCACAGACTGAGCATGCTCTGGATATAAACTAATGCCAATACTCGTTCCAATATAAGCCTCATGGGTAGCAGCATTTAATAAAAAAGGTTCAGCAAGGGCTGCAATAATTTCAGTCGCAACCCGTGCTGCATCATTAGATTGTTTAATATCATCTAATAACACCACAAATTCATCACCGCCTAATCGAGCCAACAAATCACTGCTACGTAAACGCTGGGTAATACGTTTAGCCACTTGTTGTAATAAATCATCACCTGCCAAATGTCCAAAATGGTCATTTACCGCTTTAAAACGGTCTAAATCTAACATTAATACAGCAAACTGCGTCTTTGCTCTTTTACTCATCGTAATACAATGTTCCAAACGATCTAATAATTTTCGGCGGTTAGCTAAATTAGTTAAAGGATCATAATAAGCGAGCTGTTTTATTCTTTCTTCGGCGGCTTTAAATTCAGTAATATCAGTGAAAATTGCGACGTAATGGGTAATGTTATCCTCATCATCTTTACGCGCGGTAATGGTTAACCATTCTGGGTAAACGTTACCTTGTTTATTGCGATTCCAAATTTCACCCTGCCATGCTCCCTCTTGCCTAATCTTTTTCCACATTACATCATAAAACGCACTGTCTTGTTTTCCTGAATTAAGAATCGTCGGCGATTTACCTTGAATTTCCTCAGGGGTATAACCTGTGATACGCGTAAACGATTTATTGACGCGTAAAATATGATTTTCATTATCGGTAATCATAATGCCCTCTTGCGATTCAAAGGCAATCGCCGCCAAACTTAATTCAATCTCAGCCTGTTTTTTCTCGGTAATATCTTCTTTAATGGCTAAATAATGTGTAATCTCACCATTTTCTTGACGAATAGGCGAAATAAGAGCTGACTCAATATATTCAGTGCCATCTTTACGTTTATTAATTAATTCGCCTTGCCAGATTTTACCCATTTTTAACTGCTGCCAAAGTGCCTGATAAGTCTCTTTGGGCGTTCTATTTGAACTCAATAATTTCGGGTTACGCCCTATTATTTCCTCAAAGTCATAACCTGTTACCTCTAAAAAAGCCTGATTTGCATATTCAATATTAGCATTAATATCGGTAATCATAATTGAACTCGGACTTTGCTCTACAGCCAGCGATAACTGACGTAATGATTTTTCTGCTTGTTTAATTTTACGTAAATCACGAATAAACGCACTAAATTCAAAACCGCCTTTAGCCAGTTTAACCGTTGAAATCGCCAACTCAACAGGAAATAGTTCACCGGCTTTATTTAAGGCTTCAATTTCAAAGCGAGACTTTAATAATCCGCCTTGTTCCATTTTTAGATATTTCTTTAAGCCGTTTATATGTGAAGCTTGATAGTGTTCAGGAATAATCAATTTGTGAATCAGTTTTCCCTTCGCTTCTGCTGCTGTCCAACCAAATATCACCGTGGCCTGCTCATTCCAGCCGGTTACATTACCTTGGGCATTAATTTGAATTATCGCATCTAAGGCTGAATCAATAATACTTTGTAGTCGTTCTTGACTCTCTAACTGTATCGCTAATAATTCATTGGCACTGTCTGCCATTTGATTAAAACTATCGCCAATTTTCTGCGTTTCATCATCGGTATGTAAGGAAATCCGCTGCTCTAAATCCCCCTGCGTATAACGATAAGCAGAACGTGAAATAAGCTTAATATTACCCATTATTGCATAATAAATACCAAAAAATAAATATTCAGCTAAGAGCATTAATAAGGCAGCAGTACCCACATTGATTAAGAGTTTCTCCTCTATTTCATGAATACGTGCATAGAATAAAATAGCCGTCGTCGGTAATAGCGTTTCATAAATTTCAGCATACCCTTCATTAATAACGCGGGTAGCAAGTTCAAAAAATACCTGTGGCTCTGTCTGAAATTTTTTCGCTAATATATCTACCTTGACCAAGTGAGTAATTTTATCTGATGAACTTTTAATATTTTCAGCCGCAAGTAATAGCTTAGTGCGAATTTGTTGATTATAACGACTGGTTTTTTCTAAATTAACCGCTAATAAATCAAATTTGCCCACCAATATCAGCATTAATGCATGCAACTTAATATGTTCTTGTTCAGAAAAGCTCTGCTTTGCTAAAGCCCCTGTACCATAAGCTCTTATTTGCCCTAACTGTTCTAATGCCATCGGCATATCTTGAATCGTGGTTAAAATAAGGTAATTTGTTTCAATATTAGGATCTAAGGTTAATTGATAACTATCGGCAATATCAATCATCGCTTGTTGTAACGCCGCAATCAATTCAATATGTTTTAAAAAACTTTCCTCTTTACGCCAATTTAAACCCTCTTGTCTAATCTGCTGATAAGCTGCCTGTATGTCTAACCATTGCTGAGTTTTTAATAACGCGGGCGATAAATGCATGTCTAAGCTTTTAAAATGGGACTCTAAATCTTTAGCTTCTAACTCTAACGCCGTTAAAAATTCTGTACTACCCCCCAAAACACCTGCCGATAAGCCCCGATGACGCTGTAAACCTTGAATGGTTTTTAAAATCGGTTGCACTAAGGCAATCCCCTTTAGCTCCTTCTTTGTCATATTAATCTGTTTTATATCATGTAGATATATCGCAGAGATAACAATAGAGAGGGCAATAAAATTAATCAAGCCCAAAAGCATGAGTTTTTTAGAAAACCCCAGCTTATTCATCAATACAATTGCAGGATAAAACAATTTTTTCATTTAAACTCACACGCTAAAAAATAACACTCCCTATTTTATGTTGAAAAGCTAAATAAGCGTAAAATAAATGGTTTATTTCAGGTTTTATTTCAATAATATGTCCTATATTTCACCGTTTAAAATTCACATGGCATGCCGTGCCTTAAAACAAGGGAAAATTATTGCCTATCCCACTGAAGCCGTTTATGGTCTGGGTTGTGACCCTTATAATCAAGTCGCCTTGCAACAACTGCTCACACTTAAACAGCGCCCTGAACACAAAGGCTTAATTTTAGTAGCAAGCGATTACTCGCAATTAAAGGATTTTATCCAGCCCAGTGCTGAGATGTTACAACGTATTTTACCGACATGGCCTGCTCCGATTACATGGGTAGTGCCTGCACAGGCTTGGGTATCACCTTTATTAAAAGGTAATCATCAAACTCTAGCAGTGCGTATCAGTGCTCATCCGATAATTCAAGCATTATGCCGTCACTACGGTGGGGCAATTGTTTCCACCAGTGCCAATATTAGCCAAAAATCGCCTGCACGTTCAGTATTAGATATTTATCAGCAGTTACCTCATCACGCATTACATATCCTCGCTGGCGAAACACAAACTCAAGGTCAACCCACTGCAATTTATGATGCCAGTACCGGAAACTGCTTACGCAACACATAATCTTTAAATAATTAATGTTAATATAGTCGGCATTATGGCTTTATCGCTTTTATCATAAATGAGAAATATTATGACCGACTTACTTACCCCAGTGCCTTGGAATAAAAATTTTGAAACAGGTATTCCTCAAATAGATGAGCAACATCAACAACTCGCCAAATTAGTTAATCAACTATCTGTCTACATAAAATCAGTCCCTGAACAGCCAGAACTCACGAGTATTTTGCAGCAGCTGCAACACTACTCTAGGTTACACTTTGAAACCGAAGCCAATTTACGCGAAGGTGCAAGTGTCTTTGAAAATGCCCTTGAAGCCATTTGTGTCACCGATAAAAATGAAATCATTATCAGTGCGAACCCTGCTTTTTATCAATCCAGTGGCTATACTCAAGATGAAGTTATCGGTAAATCGCTCGCTGATATTAAATCGGGCTTACAAAATTCAAAATTAAAAAATAGCATTACCCAACAATTATCCGATAATTACCATTGGCGGGGCGAAGTGCATAATCGTAATAAAACCGGTGAAATACAATCGGAATGGCTCTCCATTTCCATTATTCGCGATGAAAATCACCATGTGATACGTTATATCAATATGTTCTCTAATATTTCCCATTTAATTAAAGAACATGCTGAACTCAAGCATAATGCCCATCATGATGCACTCACCCAATTACCCAACCGCTTACTGCTTGCCGCACGGCTTGAACAATCTATTCATCATGCGTTTAGAAAAAAAGAAAAACTCGCCGTTTGTTTTGTTGATTTAGATGGTTTCAAACCCATTAATGATACTTACGGGCATGATATCGGCGATTTAGTACTCTGTGAAATATCGAATCGCATTAAACATATTATTCGTGGCAACGATACCGTTGCTCGAATTGGCGGCGATGAATTTGTGGTGTTATTTACTAGCTTATCGACATTAGAGGAAGCCTACAAACCGCTTAACCGTTTATTAGATGAAATTTGCCGCGGCATGACATTTAACGGCAAACCTCAAGAATATTTTGTCACCGCCAGCATCGGGGTTGCTTTATATCCTGATGATAGTGCCACTGCTGAAGACTTATTGCACCAAGCAGACCAAGCCATGTATAACGCAAAAAATTCAGGTAAATCACAATATAAATTTCATCAACAATGAATGTCAACCCACTTCCCCCTGCCTTATTTTTAATGGGGCCTACGGCTTCAGGAAAAACTAATTTAGCCATAAAATTAGCTCAACATCTAAATGCTGAAATTATCAGTGTTGATTCAGCTTTAGTCTTTAAGGGTATGGATATTGGTACCGCCAAACCGAGTTTAGAAGAACGGCAAGGTATTCCACATCATTTAATCGATATTTTAGACCCCAGCGAAAGCTTCTCAACCGGTGCGTTTAGAAAACAAGCCTTAAACTTGATGGCAGATATAAGCCAACGTGGTAAATTACCGCTTTTAGTCGGCGGCACCATGTTATATTTTAATTCACTATTTCATGGCTTAGCCGAACTGCCTGTGGCAAATACTGAACTACGCCAACAGCTAGAAATTGAAGCCGCTGAAATAGGCAAGCAGGCAATGCATGATAAATTACGTCTGATTGATCCCACCGCTGCAGCTCGCATTCATCCTAACGACCCACAACGTGTACACCGTGCCTTAGAAGTTTATCTATTAACCG
>CAJVYO010000100.1 GCA_913009515.1 uncultured Methylococcaceae bacterium | reverse complement strand
AGCGGTACCAAATTGCTGTTCGACCTGCTCCAAACCAACAGACCCTATCGTTACAACATCACGTGCAATTTTATCAGCATCAATAATAATCGTGCCTAACTCATTAAATAGTTTAGCAACCGTTGACTTACCACTTGCCAATCCACCCGTTAAACCAACAGACAACATAAACTATAAACCCACACTCACTAAATATAAGTTATTAATTTCATCACCCCATAATAAAGCAATCCAGCCTGCTATCGCCAAATAAGGGCCAAAAGGAATCGGAATATTTTTATCTCGCTGTAACACTATCATCATACTAATACCTATCACCGCCCCCACTAAAGACGATAATAAAATAATTAGCGGTAAATATTGCCAGCCTAGCCACGCACCAAACAAGGCTAATAATTTAAAATCTCCATAACCCATGCCTTCCTTACCGGTGAGCAATTTGAATGCATGAAAAACGCACCATAACGCCAAATAACCTGCTACCGCACCGATAATACTCGATATAGGATCGGTAAAAATGCCAAACACACTTAAAAATAGCCCTAACCATAAAGTAGGCAACACAATATTATCAGGTAATAATTGATGATCAAAATCAATGCCACTTAAGGCAACTAATACCCAGGTTAATAATAAGGCAAACGCCGTACTGAGTTCGCCACCTAATTGATATGCAATCACCGCAGATAGAATACCGGTTAATAATTCAACTAATGGGTAACGTATCGAAATATGACACTGACAGCCTGCACACCGCCCTTTTAAAAACAAATAACTTAACACGGGAATATTTTGATAAAACTTAATCTCTGCGTCACATTTTGGACAACGCGATGCAGGGAGCATTAAATCAAAGCGTTCTGTCTGCTCATCAATAGGTAATTCAAGGAACTCTTGGCATTCAGCCGTCCAGCCACGCTGCATCATTACTGGCAAACGATAGATAACAACATTCAAAAAACTACCAACCAGCAAACCTAATATGCCTGCAAATAGCGTTAATAACACCGATGAATTTAAAATTAAATCATATGAAAACATTATTAACCTACAGCTGCACCAAGTTTAAAGATAGGTAAATACATCGCAACAATTAAGCCCCCGACCAATACCCCTAAAACCGACATAATTAAAGGCTCCATTAGACTGCTTAAATTATCGACTAAGTTATCCACTTCTTCCTCAAAAAAATCCGCGACTTTATTAAGCATTTTATCAATAGACCCTGACTCTTCCCCAATCGCTAACATCTGTACCACCATATGCGGAAACAACTTGGTTCGAGTCATCGCAAATTCAAGATTATTCCCCGACTCAACATCAGAGCGCATCTCCATTACCGCCGTATAATACACAATATTACCGGTTGCCCCTGCAACCGAGGCTAACGCCTCAATTAAGGGTACCCCCGCTGCTGACATCGTTGCTAATGTTCGAGCAAAACGAGCCACCGCTGATTTATGTAAAATAAGCCCTACAATAGGTAGATTGAGCATTTGTCGATCCAGAAAATGGTTAAATTCTTTCGAGCGTTTCTTAAAATAACCAAATACTTTAACAATAACAATAATTGTCCCAACAACATAATACCAATACGCAACTGCCCAATCTGATAACCCCATCACCCATAATGTAAAACCGGGTAATTCTGCTCCAAAACTATCAAATAAATCTTTAAATACCGGTACCACAAAAATCAATAAAATAGCCGTTACTATAAAGGCGACGACTAAAACTGCAATAGGATAAGTTAGGGCTTTTTTTACTTTGGCTTTAATTGACTCTGATTTTTCTTTATAAGTCGCAATTTTATCTAATAATCCCTCTAAGATACCCGCTTGTTCACCCGCATCGACTAAATTACAAAATAACTCATCGAAATAAAGTTTTTCCTTGCGTAATGCTTGTGCCAATGTATCACCGCCTTCAACATCCGCCTTAATTGACAATAATAATTCTGACATAGATGGATTTTCATGCCCACGACCAATAATATCAAACGACTGCACCAACGGCACACCCGACTGTAACATTGTCGCTAATTGACGGGCAAATAATGAAATATCTTTAGAAACAATAGGTGGTTTAGATTTAGAAAATAAGGATTTTGGCTTTTCTTTTATCGAAATAACCCGCATACCTTGACTGGTTAATTCAGCTTTTACCGCATTCAAGCTTAGCCCTATAGCCTCATCACGAATAATTTTTCCTTTACGGTCTTTCGCCTTATATATAAACGTTAATTTTTCGTCATTATTTACTTTCTTTTTTGTATCAACCATAGCTATGCCAAGGTCACTCTATCGACTTCTTCAATGGAGGTCACTCCCTGTACAATCTTTAATAATCCTGAAGCCCTTAAATCATTTACCCCTTCGGCTTTTGATTGGTCTGCTAATTCCATTGCATTTGCTCCTTTTAATATATTTGCTTTCATTGCTTCACTAATCGGCATCACTTGATAAATACCCACTCGCCCTTTATAGCCATTGGTACACATATCACAACCTACCGCTTTATAAGCCGTAAACGTACCAATATCTTTTTGCTCAAAACCAATCTCTAATAATGCACTGTCGGGATATTCACCATCTTTTTTGCATTCTGTACAAAGTCTCCGCGCCAAACGCTGTGCCATAATCAAAATAACCGATGACACAATATTAAACGCCGGAATACCCATTTGTAATAAACGGTTTAAGGTCTGCGGGGCATCATTGGTGTGTAAGGTTGATAGCACTAAATGACCTGTTTGTGCCGCCTTAACCGCGATGGCACCTGTTTCTAAATCTCGAATTTCCCCAACCATAATAATATCAGGATCTTGTCTTAGAAAAGCCCGTAAGGCTTCCGCAAACGTTAATCCTGCTTTTACATTCATATTAACTTGGTTAATACCTTCTACGGTAATTTCAACGGGATCTTCGGCTGTTGAAATATTACGGTCAATGCTATTCAGCATATTTAAACCGGTATACAAAGACACTGTTTTACCACTTCCTGTTGGCCCGGTGACTAAAATCATGCCATAAGGCTGATTTAACGCATCGATAAATAATTTCTTTTGCTCAGGTTCAAAGCCTAATTTTTCTACCCCTAACTGTGCATTAGTAGGATCTAAAATACGCAATACCACTTTTTCCCCAAACAACGTCGGGCAGGTATTTACCCGAAAATCAATCGCCCGTGTCCGTGACATAATCAACTTTAACCGGCCATCCTGCGGTAAACGTCGTTCAGCAATGTCCATTTTAGACATAATTTTGATACGTGAAATAATCCGCTGTGCCATATTATTAGGCGGTGTAGAGACCTTATGCAACATGCCATCACTACGATAACGAATTCTAAATACTTTTTCAAAAGGCTCTAAATGAATATCCGACACGCCTTGTTTAATCGCATCTAATAATAATTTATTCACAAAACGAATAATCGGGGTATCGTTTTCCTTTATGGCCACCGCTTCTTGCGCTTGGTCCCCTCCGGTTAATTCCACATTATCCAAATCAGTATCTAATAAATCCTCCATCATGAAATTACCTTCCATGCTTTCAAGGAATTCATCAATGGCGATAGCTAATTTATCTTGCTCAACCACAATGGTCGCAATTTTTAAATTTGTCTGGAACTTAACCTCATCGAGTGCTTTTACATTGGTGGGATCAGCAATCCCGATAAATAAATAAGTACCCCGCTTATATAATGGCAAAACACGGTGCTTTTCAATTAACTCTTTATTAATCACTGTCGTCGGCATACTGTCTAAATCAAATGCCGATAAATCTAAAAAAGGCACATGAAAAATATGTGATAAATAATGGGCCATCATGCCACCCTTCACAATCCCCTTAGATACTAAATACTTTACTAACGGTTCTTTTTCCTTAATCACCGTATCACTATGCTTTTTAGCGTCTTCCTCAGTTAAAATACCTTGTTTAACCAAGCCTGCTAAAACTAACTCTACTCTTTTAATGTCCATATATTACAACGTCCTTACTCTATTAATTTAATAAACTCGCAATCAAATTTCGCATTGAACTTACTTCAAAAGGTTTGTTCAAAATAGCTGAAACCCCTACATGCTTAATTGCTTCTAGCTTGCTGCTGCTACCTTCACTGGTAATCATAATCACCGGCGTTGATTTTTGCTCACTTTCATCTCTAATATATTCGGTTAATTGCAAGCCATTCACGCCCGGCATATTGTAATCCGTAATCACCAAATCAAAAAAGCTCTCGCCGAGCATCTCAATCGCTTCTTGGCCATCATTGACTTCGGTAATATTCTCTACCCCTAATTCCTTCAAGGTTCTACTGATATATTTCAACGCAAACGGACTATCATCAACCAATAACACCGCCACATCTTCAACATCTAAATGTTCCAATTCAATATGCTCCGGATACAAATATTCAATCGTGGCTGACAAGCCTATTTTTAAGGCCTCTAAGGTGAAAGGCTTAGGTAAAATAGCCACTGCACCCGCTTGTTTAATGGGCTCTAAACTGGATAAATTCGTTTCGCTAGAAATTAACATGAATGCCATATCATAATCATCTTGACGTAATTGATTCACTAAATCACAGCCAGTCATATCAGGCAGATACATGGCACTAATCACTAAATCAGGATCTGCCACTACAAATTTTTCAAACACTTCTTCGCCCTTGGCACAGCAAATAATATTAACAATTCCCACTTCCTTAAGAAAATTGCTAATAATATGTTGCTGTGTTTTTGAGGGTTCAACTAAAAAGACTTGTAGTTCACTATAATCATAATCCATCTATTCGCCCTCTATACTAAAATTCAATTTTAATAATAACATTACTCTATTTTATATCTATAACAAACGAATTTTTTCTAATTGTTCATTAAAATTAGTCAATGAACGCTGAATAGTTGCTAATTTTTCTTTTTCTTTATCAATCACCGCTGCAGGCGCTTTATCTACAAATTTAGGATTATTTAATTTACCTTCAATACGCGGTAAATCTTTTTCTAATTTTTGAATTTCTTTTTCTAAACGTGCAATTTCAGCAACTTTATCAATTAATCCCGCCATCGGAATTAATATCCGCAACTCACCCACCAACGCGATTGCAGACTCAGGCTCAGATTCACCTGCGGTTAGAAAATCAATCGACTCAATACGTCCAAATTTTTGCACATAAATTTGAGCCTGTTGTAAATACTGTTTATCGCTATCACTGACATTATCCAATATCACCGGTAAAGGCTTACTCGGTGCAATATTCATTTCGCCGCGAATACGCCGTACCCCTAAAATAAACTGTTTGGTCCACTCAATCGCAGCAACCGCCTCTTCATCTATTTGAGCTGTATCACATTCAGGATACGCTTGTAACATAATGGTTTCAGCCTCAATCCCTGCTAACGGAGCCACCCGCTGCCAAATTTCTTCGGTAATAAACGGCATAATCGGATGTGCTAAACGTAACAGTGTTTCTAACACCTGCAACAAGGTTTTACGCGTGCCACGCTGTAACGCTTTATCCTCAGATTGTAATGAAATTTTAGATAATTCCAAATACCAATCGCAATACTCATTCCATGTAAAATCATAGATTTCTTGTGCCGCATGATCAAAACGATAATTTTCAATCGCGTCACTTGTTGAGGCTATCACTTGATTCAATCGCGATACAATCCATTTATCGGCTTGACTATAGGTTAAATCACCGCCTTGTAAACCACAGTCCTGCTCTTCAGTATTCATGAGGACAAAACGTGCCGCATTCCATATTTTATTACAGAAATTACGATAACCATCAATACGTCCAGCATCTAAGCGAATATCTCGCCCTGTTGATGCAAGCGATGCAAACGTAAAACGCAAGGCATCGGTACCATAGGACGGGATGCCCTCTGGAAATTCTTTACGCGTGGCTTTTTCAATTTTTTCCGCTAAATGTGGCTGCATCATGCCTTTAACGCGTTTAGCCACTAAATCTTCCAGACTAATACCATCGATTAAATCAATCGGGTCTAACACATTACCTTTTGATTTCGACATTTTCTGACCTGCCGCATCACGCACTAAGCCGTGAATATAAATTTTATTAAACGGCACTTCGCCCATGAATTTTTTACCCATCATAATCATACGGGCAACCCAGAAGAAAATAATATCAAACCCTGTCACTAATACGCTAGTCGGGTAATGCTGTGCTAATTCAGGTGTTTGTTCAGGCCAGCCTAAGGTTGAAAACGGCCATAATGCTGATGAAAACCACGTATCAAGCACATCTTCATCTTGACGTAATTTAATATCCGCCGCTAGTTTATATTTTTCACGCACCTCAGATTCTGAATGAGCGACATACACATTATCTTCTTCATCATACCAGGCAGGAATACGATGCCCCCACCAAATTTGCCGTGAAATACACCAATCCTGAATATTATTCATCCATTCATAATAGGTATTTTTCCAGTTATCCGGTACAAACTGAATTTCACCACTT
>CAJVYO010000099.1 GCA_913009515.1 uncultured Methylococcaceae bacterium | reverse complement strand
GTATTATGATTAATTTGGTGCTGGCATTATTAAACTTATTACCGATTCCCCCGTTAGATGGCAGCCGTATTATGGCGTGGCTATTACCGGATGCATTGGCTCGTTATTATGTGTTATTAGAAAAATATGGTTTTTATATTTTAGTGATTATGATGATGACTGAGAGTTTAAGTACAGTTCTCGGTGTACCATTAGGATTTGTAAAAGGTATATTTTTAAGTATTGCAGGCTTGCAATAATGGCGGTTATTACGTTAGAAGGTGAGCCCTACGGTGATTTGCCGACCGATTTATATATTCCCCCAGAAGCGTTATCGGTTTTTTTGGAGGCATTTGAAGGGCCTTTAGATTTATTATTATATTTAATTAGAAAACAAAATTTAGATATTATTAATATTCCTATTGCCCAGATTACCCAACAATATATGCATTATATTGAATTGATGCGTGATTTACAGATGGAGCTCGCCGCTGAATATTTATTGATGGCGGCATTATTAGCTGAAACTAAGTCCCGCTCATTATTACCACGACAAGAAAGGTTTGAAGAAGAAATAGAAGACCCTAGAATGGTGTTAATTAAACGCTTACAAGATTATGAACGTATTAAATTAGCCGCGGAAGCACTTGATGAATTGCCTAGAATTGAACGGGATATTTTTTTAACAGCGGTTGATACCTCAACGGTTGAAATAGAAAAAGTGCAACCAGAGGTTAATTTGCAAGAATTGGTGTTAGCCTTACAGACAGTTTTACAACGTGCTAATCGTTTAAGTAAGCATGTCATTACCAAAGAACCGCTTTCAGTGCGTGAGCGTATGAGTATGATTTTAGAAAAATTGGAAGATGCTATGCCACTGAGTTTTGGAAGTTTATTTGCTTATGACGAAGGGCGTTCAGGTGTAGTGGTCACATTTCTGGCAGTATTGGAACTGAGTAAAGCTAATTTAATTGATATCTTACAGCTTGAACCTTTTGCGGCCTTAAGTATCAGTAAGCGAGTCGTCGTGTGAGTGAACAACATGAAATGCCCACTTTTATGGGGGAAACTAAAAAAATAAAGCGTATTATTGAAGCGTTATTATTTTCAGCCTCAGAGCCGATGACAGTACCACAGTTATTGGAAATATTTCCTGAATTAGAACGCCCCAATAAAAAACAAATACAACGGGCCCTTGATGATTTAACTGAGGAATACGGGCAACAAGCGATTGGTTTGCATAAGGTGGCGAGTGGTTATCGTTTTCAAGTTAAAACTGATGTTGCTCCTTGGGTAGCACGATTATTTGCTCAAAAACCGCCTAAATATTCACGCGCCTTATTAGAAACCATTGCTATTATTGCTTATCAACAGCCGGTTACACGTGCTGATATAGAAGAAATACGGGGCGTTAGTGTGAGTTCAAATATTATCCAAACCTTATTAGAGCGTACTTGGATTAAAGTGGTTGCTCATAAAGAAACCTTGGGACGACCTGCTTTATATGGCACCACTAAACAGTTTTTAGATTATTTTAATTTAACCACTTTAGATGAAATGCCACCCTTAAAAGCGTTACAAGAATTGGCGGATGCAGGAGCGATAGACGTTTAATGATAGTTGAAATTTTAATGATTTTAGTTTTAAGCGTGGCGTTTATTTATTGGCAAGCGGCACAAAAAGTAAAAGAGATTGCGTTAGCGGCCACCAAGCAATATTGTCAGCAGCGTGAATTACAGATGTTAGATGGTTATATTGCATTATCATCACTAAAGTTTCAACGTAATGTATCAGGAAAATTAGAGTGGCGACGTACATATCGTTTTGAATTTTCCGCGACAGGCTTAGAGCGTTATAACGGTGAAATTATGATGCTGGCACGGAAAGTGATTTCAATACAATTAGAGCCGCATCGGTTTTAAGAGAAATTTAAGTAATGAGCAGTATCATAATTTTGGGGTACATAGCGGATTAATTGTTAATTATATGGTTAAGTTAATCAATACCTTAAAGAAGTAATGTAAAGTATTACTTTATAAAAATGATATCATGCCGATAATGTTGGCTGTTAGGACTCAATATTTAAATAATTATTAAATATTGCGTAAGCTAATAAACTAAATTATGAAATTAATTGTTAAGGTGTAAATTTATGAATGTAAATTTTTTTAAAAAGCTAATATTTGTTAGTTTCTTTTTGATGTTAACTGGGTGTGCTACTTATGTATCAGAGCAACGAAATGTTGTATCAGTAAAGGGCTATGGAACAGTGAATATGTATAAAAATCACTCAAAGGAGCAACGACGTTTATTAAGTATGCGAGCATCAAAAATTGATGCTTATAGAAATTTAGCGGAAGAAATTAAAGGTTTGGAGATTAATGGGCATACAAAAATATCTGATATGTTAGTTCAAAGTGATGTGTATGAAACTTATGTTGATGCTTTTATTCGAGGAGCAAAAGTAAAAAGTATGACAGCTATCAATGCAGATACTTATGAGACAACTCTAGAACTAAGACTTACTCCTCTGGTAGATTTTTTAAATAGTAGATACGATAGAACTAATAGATATGACAGAACTGAGACATCATCTGTTCTTTATTATTAAGAGTTAAGTATTAATGGACTTCTTGTATCACTAATTTTTTGAAGATGATTAAATTTAAAGGTACAAGAAGACTTGATATAGTACATTGCTCAAAATGGTATTTCAAATGTTAAATTCACATTCCTAGAAGTCTACAGCCAACGCCTTACCGCCATTTTGTAATTTAAATAATCCTGATTAAATTTTCGCTCTAATATTTGCTCCTCAGGGATAATTTGTTGGCTATTCATGACGATAATAAACAGCGGCAAGATTAAAAAAGCCGATAAGCTACCGAGTATTAATCCCCAGCCAAGCAATAACACTAATAAGCCTACATACATTGGATTTCGGGAAAAAGCATACAGTCCAGTGGTGACTAATTGATTCGAATTTTCTGGATGTAGCGGATTGAAGGTGGTTTTATTTTTCAAAAATTGCCATACTGAAAAACCATCAGATAATAACGCAGCGGCAATAAAGCCTTTTCCCAATAAGTTAGTGAAGTCAGACTGAAAGCTGATTAAGGGCATGGTTTGATTTAATAGCCACATAATGGCAGCGGTTACCAACATATAAATTGGTGGGGGTATTTTTAGTTTTAGCATTTTTAATAACCTATTTGTGATATTGATTAATCTTGCCACTCATTTGAAGTGTAAGTCTTTTTTCTAGGTGAAATCCACATTTGATACAAAGAGGTACACCACATAAACATAAAGACGAAACAATAACTAAAGCCTGAAATGATGGTGAGCCATGCAAAATTAGGATGAAATTTAGTTAGCCACCACGATAACACATCCAAAATAAGAGCAGCAAAAGGCAGGCAAATACACACGATTTTTATACAACGTGGAATACCCACTGCCAAGCTAAAAATTATGCCCATAAAAAAGAAAATAAAACCAATACTAAAAATATGAATATGTGAAACGCGGGTTAAGGCATTAACGCTCGCCCCTTTATTCACCCCAGACACTTTTTTAGCGTCTAAATAATGATTAAAATCGGGTAGTCCTGGCATTACTCCATGACATTGACTGCAATTATGACGAAATAAGGGGGCAATCTCAGTTTCCCATTGTTCTTCAGGTGCATCATTTTGAGCCCATTTAATCAGTCGAGTACGCACTTGAGGGGGGGCTTTATCTTTCATTGAGCCTTTTAGTTTAGCTTGTAATAAACTGTTATTACGATTGCCATAATAACTATAGACCACATCATCAACAGATAACCCCACCTTCCCATCAGCCATGCCATGCGTGAGCAATACCTGTCCGCCTGCGATAAAAAATCCTAGACCAATGGTGAGTAAATAACCGGTAAATAAGCAGCGTATAACAAGGGCTAAGCTAGGTAAATTGACATAATTAGGTGTTGATGTTTTTTTCATAAAAATCTCGAATATTTTTTAGGGGATATGCCATCTAGAAAACTAAAAATAGGGCGTATGCCGCATTTCTATTTTTTTAGTGTTATTTGATTAAGTTTATAAATTTCATTAATCACATTGATTTTATAAGGTAATTTATGAAAATAATTGATATGGCATAGTATTTGCTTTTAATAATATAAGGATTTTTCAATTTTAAAATACAACTATATAGCTATATAAGTACATAGCGTATTATAGGTATATTAAAAATAATGACAATAAGTTTTTGAAATATAAAGATTTTTTATAGAGGTGCTGTGTGGGTTGTGAACAAATAATAGAAAATAAACATCAATGTGTCAAAAATAGTAGTCGGAGACGATTTTTAATTGGTAGTGGCACGGCTGTTGCGTTAGGTGCTATTCCTGGGGTCTCTCATGCATTATATGCAAATGAAAAAAAATACCCGCGTAAAAAAATTGCACGTTTAAGCGAATTGAAAAATGACGAACAAGTTGCGTTTCGTTATCCCTTTGATGATCTGCATAGCACTAATTTTTTAGTTAAATTAGGGGAAGTGGCAGGGGGCGGTATTGGTGTAGATAATGATATCGTTGCGTTTAACGGTTTATGTCCGCATATGGGCGGGCCTTTATCGGGTATTTATAACGCAGAGCATAAGGTCGCAGGTCCTTGTCCATTACATTTAACTACCTTTGATTTAAGTCGTCACGGTATGGTGATTTCAGGTCATGCAACCGAAAGTTTACCGCAAATTACATTAGAAGTTGATGGTGACGATATTTATGCGACGGCAGTAATAGGTTTAATTTACGGTCACTGCAATCATATTCAAGAAGGTTAAAGTATGAAGAATAATAAAACAGTGAGCGTTAATGAGCATGATAATGTGCCCTTGCCTCCCGCTGATGCAACAGTATTTACCACGGCTTGTGATTATTGTATTGTCGCGTGTGGCTATAAAGTCTATCGCTGGCCAGTAGGAAAAAAAGGTGGCAAAAAAGCAGAGAATAATGCGTTTGGTAAAGATTTTCCGACGGCTATTATGCAAGCATGTTGGGTAAGTCCTAATCAGCATAATGTAGTGATTGCGGATGGTGAGCCGCATCATATTGCAATTGTAGGTGATAAAGACTCTAAAGTGGTTAATGTAGGTGGGGATCATAGTATTCGTGGTGGCACGATTGCTAAAAAAGTATATAACCCTTTAACGCCAACACGTGATCGTTTGCAATATCCTCAGCTCAGGGTGAATGGAAAATTAACACGGATTAGCTGGGATGATGCCATTGATATTATGGCGGAAGTGTCTCAATACGTATTAGATAATTACGGTAAGTCTGCATGGGCGATGAAAATGTATTCTTATCAATATTGGGAAAATACCCATGCCTTAACAAAGTTAGCCTTACGTGAAATTGAAACGCCAGCATGGGCAGTGCATGATCAGCCAACAGGACACGGCCCTGATACACCCGGTATGGCAGATGCGGGAATTGATAATTTTTCAGCCAGTTATGAAGATTGGTCATTAGCGGATGTGCTATTAATTTCAGGTACTGATCCGTTTGAAAGTAAAACCATTATTTTCACCGAATGGATTATGAAAGGCATTCGTGAGCATGATATGAAAGTGATTTCAATTGTGCCGCGTAAAACAGCGGGTAATGCTTATGCAGAAAAAATGGGCGGTATGTATGTTGAAATTAATCCTGGCACAGATACGGTTTTAAATTATGCCCTTGCCCGGGTGGTGATTGAAAATGATTGGCAGGATAAAGAATTTGTTGAAAACTGGATTAATAATCGGGCAGAGCGTGACCAAGAAGTGTTTCAAGCAGATGGTTTTGCTGATTTTAAAGACTGGTTATTGAATGATAAATATTCAGAATTATCATTAGCGTCTGAGATTACAGGGATTTCTGAGCAGCAAATTGTAGAGGTAGCGGCAGCGATTGCTAAACCCAGAGCTGATGGTACACGCCCTAAAACCTCGTTTGGTTTTGAAAAAGGACTGTATTGGTCAAATAATTATTTAAATACCGCTTCGTATACTTCATTAGGCTTAATTTGTGGGGCGGGAAATCGTCCAGGTCAGGTTATTTCACGTTTTGGCGGACATCAGCGTGGCATGATGCCTGGTGGAAAATATCCTAAACAACAATCACCTGAAAAATTTCCAGGTTGGAAAAAACAAGGTATTGATTTAGATCGTTGGGTTGAAGATGGGCGTGCTAAATTTACTTGGGTTGTCGGTACTACTTGGATACAGTCAATGGTGGCATCGGAACATTTAAGTAAAGTATTAAAAAAATTGACTCGTGAAAACCCTCATCAAGTGAGTTCAACTAATAAGCAACAAGCGATTGCAACCTTAAAACAGCGTATTGATAATGGCGGTATGGTGTTAGTGGATCAGGATATTTATCCGGTTGCACCTATTGGTATTGATTATGCGGATATTGTGTTGCCGGCGGCAACATGGGGAGAAGAAAACTTTACCCGTGCCAATGGTGAGCGGCGAATTCGTCTCTATGAAAAATTTAACGATGCACCTGGCGAAGCTTTGCCTGATTGGAAAATTGCGGCTAAATTTGCGAAACGCATGGGATTTTCAGGTTTCGA
>CAJVYO010000098.1 GCA_913009515.1 uncultured Methylococcaceae bacterium | reverse complement strand
GTCATTAATAATGGGTTGATTTTGCGCGTTGAGCAAATGATGATTACGGTGTAAGAAATCCACGAATAAAAATGCGCCACTGCGTTTATTACCATCCGCAAAAGGGTGATTTTTAACCACAAAATAAAGCAGATGGGCGGCTTTGCTTTGTATGGTTGGATAGGCTGGCTCACCAAAAACCGTTTGCTCTAAATTACCCAATAAGGTCGCTAAACCATCGCCGCGCGGTTTTGCGAATAAATCAGTCGCTTCACCGCGTTTTATTAAGCTTTGCTTTAATTCAGCCAATGATTGGCTGGCTTGCATAAAGCCTTGTAATTGCCCACCCACATTGCCGTTAGGTTCGTTTAATAAACCTTCATCATAACGCTGTAACCATAAAAAGGTTTGTGTGTAGCGGCTGACTATTTCAACTAAGCCTCTGCCCGTATCACTATTAAGTTCAGGTGAAAGCGATGCTTTTTTGATGAGTTTTAGGGCGGCTTCTAATTCAAGTGCATTGTCTTCAAAACGCTGTTTATTTAGTGTGTAACCTTGAGTTAGATGTTGTTTTAATAACTTAGTTGCCCATTGGCGAAAACGAGTCGCCATTTTGCTGTGTACACGGTATCCGACAGAAATAATGGCATCTAAATTATAGTGTTTAATCTGACGTTTAACCTGCCTATTTCCCTCTTGACGAACTACCGAGTAATCCTCGGTAGTTGAACTTTCTTCCAATTCTCCATCACTATAAATTTTTTTTAGATGCAGACTTATATTATCCGTTGAAGTATCGAATAACTCTGCCATGACAGCTTGACTCAACCAAACCGTTTCCTGTTCAAGCTGTACTTGAATTTCACCATTAGTACTTTCAAAAATAACGATCTCATTCATTTTTTAATGCCTGCTGGCAGTAAAGCATCATTTAAAATCGTTTTCAGTTGGTCGCGTAAAACCTGAATATCGGCTTGTTGGCTAGCGTAATCAGTCAGTAATTCTTCTGGGTCATGAGTGATCACTTCACCGACATGTGGATTTTTAATATCCAGATTAAAATTACGCTCAATAATGTCATCAATACTGACTTTCCACGCCTGTTCAGTTTCGACCCGTGCCGCAAAACCATCCGCTTCATCACCCCACCAGTCTATTTCGGTTTGAAATTCTTCAAACTTCATCGGTTTGGTTTTATTGTAATTTTTTACGCCTGCTGGATAAGGATGTTCGTAATACCAGATATTTTCGGTGGGTTTGCCTTTGCTGAAAAATAAGATGTTAGTTTTAATGCTGGTGTAAGGTGCAAACACGCCATTGGGTAACCTCACAATGGTGTGTAAATTACATTCTTCAGTCAGTAGCTTTTTAATCTTGGTTTTGACACCTTCACCAAATAAAGTCCCATCAGGCAACACCACAGCGGCACGACCGCCCTCTTTTAGCACTTCAATAATCAGTTGTAAGAATAAATCAGCGGTTTCACGCGTCCGAAATTCAGCAGGGAAGTTTTTTTCAATCCCGTCTTCTTCGGTGCCGCCAAACGGTGGATTGGTGACAATAACATCAAGCTCATCATCCCAACTGGACAGCGGCTTGCTTAAGGTATTACCGTGTTTAATTTGTACAGGCACTTCAATACCGTGCAACAGCATATTAGTGGTGCAAAGCAAATGCGGTAATTGTTTTTTCTCCACACCATGAATTTGCTTTTGTAGCATCGGTAAATCGGTGCTGGTATTGATAATGGATTTTTTAACATGTTCAAACGCACAGGCTAAAAATCCCCCCGTGCCACACGCAGGATCCATAATACTTTCACCCAATTGTGGATTAACCCGATTCACCATAAAACTGGTCACCGCTCTTGGCGTGTAAAACTCACCCGCGTTGCCTGCACTCTGCAAATCTTTTAAGATTTGTTCGTATAAATCACCAAACAAATGCCGTTCTTGCGAGTCGGTAAAATCAATTTCGTTGAGCTTGTTAATCACTTGACGTAACAGCGTGCCGTTTTTCATATAATTAAAAGCATCGCTAAACGCTGCTTTCACCACAAAACCACGCGGATTATTATCAATTGGGGCAATTAGATTTTTTAAATCAGGAAATAACTGTTCGTTAACAAAGCTCAGTAATTCATCACCGGTGATGCCTTGATTATCAGCCGCCCAGTGTCGCCATAAATATTGTTCAGGCAGTGGTGCTTGATAATGATCTAACGTAAATTCTAACTCTTCTTCTTGAGCATCAAATATTTTTAAAAACAATAACCACGACATTTGACCTAAACGCTGGGCATCGCCATCAACCCCCGCATCTTTACGCATAATATCTTGAATGGACTTTATAACTGAACTGACTGACATGATTTTCTCTGAGTAAAGGATTATTTAAACCAGTTTTCTAGGGCTAAACCGTTAAAATTAACAAAATCATCAATATTTCGCGTGACCAGAGTTAATTGATTAACGGCGGCGATAGCGGCGATTTCTCCATCCGCATAGGCTTGTGTTTTACCGTGTATTTTTAGCGTTGCACGCTGCTTTGCATACCATTCTGCGGCTTGTTGGTCATAATTTAAAATAACTAACCCACCCTCTTCTAAAGCGTGTAAATAGCTTTTTAATTGTATTTTTCTTTTTGAATCTGCGAGTAATTCACATCCGTAGTACAGTTCATGCCAGACAATCGCAGCCGTCGCATATTGTCCATCATATTGATGAAAATTTTGCATAACCTGAAGATTAGGTATTTTTCTAGCGGGTTCTGAGAGGATATTAGTGTCTAATAAATACTTTATTCGTCCCATAAAAAATCACGTCCTTTTGCTTCCGAACGCATAGATTGCAGCGTATCCTCGTTGAATCCATCGGATAATTTATCTTGCTGATATCGCCAGTTTAAAATTGTGGTATTAAGATTTTTAGTAGGAGAGCTGAGCTTTTTATAATGATCCTCTGACATCATTACTGCAACAGGTTTTCCATGTCGAGTGAGTTGAATCATGTCTTCGGCATCTAATTGATGAATTAAATGCGATAAATTATTTTTTGCTTCAGCTATTGTACTGACTTTCATAATGATCCCCTTGAAGTTATGGCTATTATTATAGCTATAATTCTAAGTTGTTGAGCCTATTTTTGCTAGGCTTCATTTTGATAAAGCTTGTTTTCTAGTACGGTAATAGCGGCATTATATTTTTGAGGACTACCAAAAGCTTTTTTAGCGATTTCTAAAGGGCGACCAAAAGGAATAATGGTATTTGCTTTTAAAGCATCCTTACCTTCAATCGCCTTAACCCCTTCATCTGCGTAGCTATCTAACAAAGCATTTAAAACTTTTTGTGCCACATCTGAATATTGAGTGAAATAATTTCTTTTTTTAACGTTGTTAGCTCGCTCTTGACGTGTTAAAGGCGGCTGATCAAATGCAATATGACAAATTAAATCAAAAGGGTCTAAATCCTTATGGGTGTCAGAATCTAAAGCCTCCCAAATAACCCCAGCCATTGCCAACTCATCAATAATCACTTGCTTACGTTCAGCCGCTTGCCATTTACGGGTGAAATCATCGAGCGAGGTGAATTGTTTTTTAACCGTATTACGCGTGTAATCTTTAAAAGACTCAGTGACTAATTTTCCATCAGTGCCGTAATATTGCACCCGTTCGGCTATTTTCTTAACGGTCACCCCAGCGATATGGAATTTAACATACGCTGTTTTTTCATCTTCTAGCCATTCTTCATCACTAAATTTATCAGCACCCAACGCCGTGCCACCATTAGAATTATACTCAGTGTTAGGTTCGCTAACATTATTAGCCTGTTCGTCATCAGATGCATTCAGTGCATAGATAAACTCATCTTTATCATCAATAATGCTTTCTGGATTGGTGATGAGAATTTTTTCAGGAATGCCATCAAAGCCATCATCAGCAAATAATTCAGTGGCTTTTTTAAAATCTAAAATGGTAAACCATAATTTATTATAGCGATCATCTATGCGCGTCCCCCGACCAATAATTTGCTTAAATTTGGTCATGGATTGAATATTTTGATCTAACACAATTAATTTGCAGGTTTTAGCATCGACACCTGTACTCATTAATTCAGAGGTAGTCACAATAACAGGGTAAGCTTTTTTAGGATTAATAAAATTATCCAGCTGGGCTTTACCTATTTCATCATCACCGGTGATTTTCATCACATATTTATCATTTTTGGCCACTTGCTCAGGATTAAGATTAATCAACGCACGACGCATACGATCGGCATGATTAATATCATTACAAAACACAATGGTTTTTGCCATCGGGTCTGTCCGTTTCAAGTAGCTGCTAATGGTTTGTGCGACTAATTCGGTACGCTCATCAATCACTAATGTACGATCAAAATCCTTTTGATTGTAAATACGGTCTGCAATCACTTCACCATTTTTATCTATTTGACCGCTATCAGGTCGCCAGCCTTGTAAATCCACATCAATATCCACTCGCACCACTTTATAAGGGGCTAAAAACCCATCTTCAATGCCTTCTTTTAAAGAATAGGTATAAATAGGCTCGCCAAAATAATCCGTATTTGAGATTGCTTGGGTTTCTTTCGGGGTCGCGGTTAAACCTATTTGCGTAGCAGAATTAAAATATTCTAAAATTTCACGCCATGCACTATCCTCAGAAGCACTGCCACGATGACACTCATCAATAATAATTAAATCAAAAAAATCTGGATTGACCTGTTTATAAGCTTTTTGATTTTCTTCAGGGCCTGTTAAGGCTTGATATAAAGCAAGATGAATTTCAAAAGCAGGATCAACAGTACGCCCTGTCACTTTCGTCATTGCCGTACCAAAGGGCTGAAAATCATTGGTGCGGGTTTGATCAACAAGAATATTTCTATCGGCTAAAAATAAAATGCGTTTCTTTTGACGCGCTTTCCATAAACGCCAGATGATTTGAAAGGCGGTATAGGTTTTGCCTGTCCCCGTTGCCATCACTAATAATAAACGATTCTTGCCTTCTGATACGGCTTCAATGGTTTTATTAATCGCTTTTAATTGATAATAACGCGGGGTCTTACCATTGCCATTATCATGATAGGCTTGCGTAATTAATGGGTGTTGAGTCGCTTTATAGCCACGATAAATACAATACTTTTGCCAAAGCGTTTCAGGCGTTGGAAAATCGGCAAGTGATATTTCTGTTTCAAGCTGAACTGTATTGGTTTTATCATGAAAAATAAAACCATCTCCGTTAGAGGCAAAGATAAAAGGCACTTCCAGTAAACGTGCATAATCCATGCCTTGCTGCATACCTTTACCGATTTCATGTTTATTTGATTTCGCCTCAATCACTGCCAGCGGTAAATTCGGTTTATGATACAACACAATATCAGCCGATTTTACACTTTGACGTACAGCCATTGAACCACGCACAATCACTTTACCATCGCGTAATGACACTTCTTGGCGGATTTGCGTCATTAAATCCCAGCCTGCATTTTGAACAGCAGGCATGATGAATTTACTAATAATATCCGTTTCGCTCAGTGATTTTTTGTCCATTGTAGAATATTCCTTTATTTTTTAAGGGCTGTCTAAAGCCTCACCCCAGATAAACTTATTTCACCGACACCTGCAATTCATCACCGACTATTTTATCAACAATCACGCGTTGTCCTACTTCAACTCTATCTTCACATGAAAACGACCATTCTTCACGCTCTAAAATAGGCACTGAAAAACGCAATACGCCTTTTCCTTCTTCTGCTAGATGATTATCAATCACCAAGCCTATTTGACCGATAATCGCTTGTTCTTCTAAAACGTTACTTAAACCTTGCCGTTTTAAATGCGGTGAAAATAATTTAAACCAAAAATACACCGTTAAAATGGATAACACAATCCAAATGCTGAGTTGCATACCTAATGATAGCGGTACTATCCATAATAAAATACCGACTATAAAAGCACTTATACCAAACCATAAGGCAACAAAACTAAATAAAAAAATTTCTGCGACTGCCAAACCGATGCCTAATATCATCCAATGCCAATAGGCTATCTCTATTTCTGATCCTGTTAACATATTCAAGCTCTCCGTTAAAAATATTTTCTTTCAATCCCGAATCAGTACAATATACCCTCAAATTTTGACAAATATAGGAAAAAATATGATTATCTGGGCGTTTAATTTAATGGTGCTAGCTATCGGTATTTTCATTACCGGTATGTTTAAACCTCAATTAGTTTTATTTTGGTGGGAAGAAAGAGAACCTAGCCGTTTAGTGATTGTGGTCTTTTGTAGTCTCATTTTGATGGCAGCCGCGATTATGTATGGTGAAGGTAATAAACAAGGTGAGCCACTTTCAAAAGTAGCACCTGCACATTTACAACAACAAGCCCCTACCGCTGATACTGTCGATAACACTATTTCTAGCCCTGCTGACTTGGTAAAAGATTAATCTATCGCTTGATATAATTCATCAATCGGCCAACGTGGGCGGGCATTAATCATTAACGATTCTGTTTGCCCTGCTAATAAACGCTGACAGCCCGCATAAGCAATCATCGCCCCATTATCAGTACAAAACTCAAGACGCGGAAAATAAATTTCCGCTCTTTCTTTAGCCACCATCGT
>CAJVYO010000097.1 GCA_913009515.1 uncultured Methylococcaceae bacterium | reverse complement strand
TACTTTGGCGATTTTATTTTATTCAGGTGGGCATTTTTATGTTGGGGCATGGAAATCCTTAAAAGCCCGCCAAGCGAATATGGATACTTTGATTGCGTTAGGGACAGGGTCTGCGTGGTTGTATTCGTGCGTGGTGATTGATTATGCCGATTATTTGCCGTCTTTATCCGCGCATGCCTATTTTGAAGCTTCAGTGCTTATTTTAGCGTTTATTAATTTTGGCGGAGCCTTAGAAACTAAAGCACGTGGTAAAACTTCCAGTGCGATTCGGGCCTTGATTGGTTTACAGCCGCGAACCGCAAGAGTGGTGCGTGAAGGCGTAGAACTGGATATTGCGATTGAAGAAGTGGGTTTAGGCGAAACGTTACGCGTTCGTCCGGGTGAAAAAATTGCCGTCGATGGTGAAATTATTGAGGGACATTCCACTATAGATGAATCGATGTTGACCGGTGAATCCTTGCCGGTTGAAAAACAAGTGGGGGCGAAAGTCGCTGCTGGTACCATGAATCAGCAAGGCAGTTTTTTATATAAAGCGACGCGTATTGGGCGTGATACTGCTTTAGCACAAATTATTAAAAGTGTTCGCGATGCACAGGGTAGCAAACCTGAATTAGCAAAACTCGCGGATAAAATCGCCAGTATTTTTGTGCCTGTGGTGGTGATGATTGCGGTGTTTACTTTTTTTGTTTGGTTGTCGGTAGGCCCTGAACCCAGTTTAGCCTATGCATTTGTGACGGCAATGACAGTATTAGTGATTGCGTGTCCGTGTGCATTAGGGCTAGCAACGCCGATTTCTGTGATGGTCGCAGTCGGGCGTTCAGCACAAGCAGGGATTTTAATTCGTAATGGTGATGCGTTACAGGTTGCGGGAACCATTGATTGTTTAATTGTTGATAAAACGGGGACGGTTACTGAGGGCAAACCTACAGTGACAACTATAAAGCATACTGAACAGTATTCAGAGGATGAAATATTACAACTGGCGGCGAGTATTGAAAAAGGTTCAGAACATCCGTTAGCAGCAGCAATTATGCAAGCTGCAGCAGCAAAAGATCTTAAATTAACTCGTGCGAAAAAATTCCAAGCGATTACCGGGCAAGGTGTGTCTGCCATGCTTAAAGAACGAGCGGTTATTTTTGGTAACGCGGCGTTAATGGAGGACAATCAGGTTGATTATGCGGTGTTTAGCGATACTATGGATGAGTTGGCCAGTGAAGGTCAAACGCCGATGTTATTGGCGGTGAATAATGACATTGCGGGGATTATTTCAGTATCTGATCCGATTAAAGCTGATTCAGCCGAAGCGATTAAGCAATTGCAAGCACAAGGTGTACGGGTGGTGATGGTGACGGGGGATAATAAAGCGACGGCGAAAGCCATTGCGGTTAAAGCCGGTTTAACCGAAGTACGAGCGGAAGCTTCGCCTGATGAAAAAGCAGAGGTGGTGAGAATATTACAAGCGGAAGGTAAAGTTGTAGGCATGGTCGGTGATGGCATTAATGATGCCCCTGCCTTGGCTCAAGCAAATGTGGGCATTGCGATTGGCACAGGAACCGATGTGGCAATTGAAAGTGCCGATATTGTGGTGCTACAAGGTTCGCTGCTAAAAATTCCTGAAGTGATTTTATTATCCCAAGCCACGGTGAGTAATATTCGCCAAAATTTATTTGGCGCATTTATTTATAATTCCCTAAGTATCCCGATTGCAGCGGGTTTATTTTATCCTGTGTTTGGTATTTTATTGAGTCCAATGGTCGCAGGTGCTGCAATGGCAATGTCATCTGTTACCGTAGTCGCCAATGCGAATCGCTTACGTTGGGTGGATTTATATGCGACTGATAAAACGGCAAAACAGCATGTATTAGAGTTAGTGGATGCGTTTAAGAAAAGCTTGGCGTAAAGTGTCAATAATAAGGTCATATAATTTTTATGTTAAATTTTAAACGCTATATTGTCGGTACATTATTACTATTGCAGTTAGATGTCAGTATTGCCTCAAAATATTTAGGCTGTGGTAGCGAGGGTGAGATGATAGCGGATGCTGCCTTAACTAATTTTAAACTAGTTGATTTAATGGAGATGCCCATCTTTTTAAGTGCTTCACAAAAGGGTGAATGTGCAAATACAGCTGCTAATATTGTCAGTACTATTACTGGTGAAGAGCTTTTGAATATGGGAGCTAGAGATTTAATTGATGCAATGGATTTAATGCCTGGCTTTAGTGCTGGTTCTATTATGACTAATGTCGTGAGTTTTGGTTTTCGCGGCATACAAGGCGATGAAGGCAAGGTATCCATTTTAATTGATGGTATTTTAATAACCGACCAGCGTTTTGGTACCACTGGGATTGGTGCTCATTTTCCTGTCGAGCATATTGATCGCATTGAAGTCATTAGAGGACCAGGTTCAATTAAATACGGAAATTTTTCAGAATTAGGCGTAATTAATATTATTACCAAGAAGGGGCGTCAAATTGATGGTGGTGTGATTGGAGCGAGTTATGGACGATTTTCTCGTGGAGAAGCGGGGCATAATACGTTTGTTAATGTAGGGAAGCAATGGGATGATTTAGAGTTAAGTTTCTATGGTAAATATAATGATAGTTACCGCAGTGATCGTTTTTATACTGATGCTCATGGTGGGCAGTTTGATATGGCTAATCAGAATGAATTAGGCTCTTTAATGGGCAATTTACAGGTGCGTTATAAAGATTTGAATATTCGCTTTATTATCGATGAATATACCGTTGATAGTGGCGATGGCTTTGCTGGTACCATGAGTTTTCCTGATCAAAAAATCCGTAATCAATTTAGTACCTATGCTTTAGAATTAGATTATCAATATAAGTTGAATACCGCGTTTAAAATAGGGTCAAATTTTAATTTTTCTCGACAAACACCGTGGCAGCGTAGCCTTATTTATGCTGATGAGCGAGAGACTCAATTAGACGAAAAAGTATCGGTTGATCATTTTAAATTCGATTTAAAAGGCACATATTCGACTGAAGAAGGTAATTACCTAATGGTCGGTAATAGTTTTCAATTTGAAAATTATGAACATGATGTGTCTAATTATCAAGGTGAACTGCCGCTATTTGGTAATTATACTTTGTATGGTGAAGGGGTTTATAAAACCGCATGGGCGAATATTTTATTGGGTTTGCGGCTGGATTGGTACACCGAATATGGTTTTAATGCCGCGCCTAGATTTGCCTTAACTAAACAGTTTAAAAAATTCCATTATAAGTTTTTATATAGTCAATCTTTTCATGCCCCAACAGGTGGAACCTATCAACTAACCGAAGAATATAATCAAAATAATATTTTTGGTCGCACCCGTGAGCAAATCAACTCTGAGCAAGCTTATACTTACGAGCTGGAATTAGGCTATCAACTGCAACGTAATTTAGACATAACGGCGAATGTTTTTTATACCGAAATTCAAAATTATTTTATATACAGTTTTGATGAAAATTTTGATGATTTTTATCGGAATGCAGGTGATTTATCGACATGGGGTATTGAGGCAATATTAAATTATCAGCATTCTTATTTAGGGCGTTTTAAAGTTAATTATGGCTTTTATCAGGCAGTAGAAGATAGTTCTAATAACTTTAAACCAATCGATAGTGAAGGCAATATTGTTAATAATCAGTCTAATTTAGGTTTAGCCAATCATAAATTAATTGCCAATCATAATTTTAAAATCACAGATTCATTGTCATTTAATCATACGGTTATTTTTTACAGTGAACGTTATGGTCATAATGGGAGTGTCTTAGTAAGGCATAAACCAACGTGGGTTTATAATACTTATTTACGTTATCAGAATGTACTATGGGAAGGTTTAGAAGTCGGTTTAGGGCTTTATGATGTGTTTAATAGCCAGTACCAATATGTACAAATGTCCAATGGCTCTCATCCAGCATTACCCGGGAATACCCGTGAAGTGCGTTTAAAGTTATCGTATCAGTTTTGAATTACGTGAAACTTAACGATGCCAGCGATGATTAATAAATTCCACTGCTTCCTGAATATTTAAATCCCGTGTTCCGCCACCGGTACGCAGATAAAATTTAGGGGCTTTTGCTTGATTAAAAAACACGGGGCGCGGAGAGGGTAGAATAATAAGGCGGCAAACATGTTGTTCTTCAATGACATGGAATAAGATTTTAATAAATTGACATAAATCTGCACCTAGATGGCTGGAAATAGCGGTAACGATAGCCTGTTCAAAGCCGTCTTGGTCATGGCGGTTTAAAGATTGATAATCTTTGTCTAAACCAATAATTTCCCCATTATCGGCAACACCAATGAGCAAAGTGCCGCCTATGGCACTGTTTAAATAACCCGCTAATGTTTTTAAGATAACTGTTTCCAGTTGTTTGTTGACGCGCTGTTGCTCTACATCCCAACGAAATGAAGATTTGAATTCTAATAAATCACTTTCACCTTGTGCAATAAGGTTTGGCAGGTTAACCGATAATTCATTGCTTAAACGGTCAATGTTTTGTAAGCGTCGATGCAGCATTTCATAGCTGAAAACAATAATTAAGCCGAAAACACCGCCTATTTGAGAAAATAACAGATTTTTTTCAGGTGTTTGGGCGGTTAATGAGAGTTTGAGTTGGCTGAAACTATATTGCAATGCTGTGGTCAGTTGGGCGTGAATTTCTCCTTCAATATCATAAAAAAAGATGAAATCGTAAATCGGTTTAAAAATCAGCAATCCCGTTAAGCTGCCAATTAATAAGGCTGAAAGGTAAAGTTTAAAACGTTGCTGCCACACTGTCATCAGCAATAACAAAAAGCGCTTCATAGCGTTTGTTACTCCATTGGATGCTTGGCAGCTCGCCATGCACTCATATGCCCTTCTAAATAGACAATTTTTTCAAAACCCGCTAAATAATAAGCAAATTTAGCTACGCCTGCACGCGGGCCATGCTCACAATATAAAATGATAGTTTTTTTATCGGCGTTATCTAAAATATCAGTGGTAAACGATTGCCAAAAAGGAATATTAATCGCGGTGGGGACATGTCCTGATTTATATTCTGCATTAGAGCGTACATCGATAATTAATGGGACAGGTGTTGCGTTTAATAATGAACGTAATGCATTGGCTTGAATATGTGATTCATGATTGCTACAGCCAATTAATAGCAAGGGCAATAGTAAGATGAAAGATAATTTGTTTAGCATTTAGCCTCCGGTGCTACTCATATGGCGCATAATAATGGGTTGCTCATGTAAATTAAACTCGTGTTTTTCAGGTTTAATGCTCATGGCATCAATAATCGCTTGTTTTAAGGTGTCAGTATCATTGATATGGGTACGCATTATGGTTTTTAAATCTACAGAGTGCTCATTACCTAAACAAAGTAATAAACGACCTTCTACGGTGAGGCGGACGCGATTACAGGTGCTACAAAAATTATGGCTATGCGGTGAAATAAAACCCACTTTACTGTTAGTACCACCAAGATGATAATAATCAGAAGGCCCGGCGGTAGTGCTATTTAAATGCTCAAGTTGGAAATGCTGCTCTAAATCCTGTTTAATATTATCGCTCGAATAATAAGCTTCAGCTCGATTATGTTCGTCAATAATCCCTAAGGGCATTTCTTCGATAAAACTAATATCAATACCAGAATCAATGGCAAAGTTTACTAAATCTACCACTTCATTATCATTACGATTTTTTAAAATCACCGCATTAAGTTTAATTTGTTTGAAACCAGTTTTAATTGCGGTATGAATACCTTGTAAAACGGTGTCTAACTCACCCGTACGAGTGAGTTGTTTAAACTTAGCGGCTTCTAGGGTATCAAGGCTAATATTTAAGCGTGAGACATTCGCGGCTTTTAGAGCATCGGCATACTGAGTAAGGTGAGAGCCATTGGTGGTAATGACTAGCTCCTCTAACTGCGGTAGATGACCGATTTTAGCTAATAAACTGAGAATATCGCGGCGTATTAACGGTTCACCGCCGGTGATACGAATTTTCTTTACGCCTAATTCGCTGAAACACTGAGCTAAGGTGTAAATTTCTTCGAGACTTAAAATCTGTTCACGGGGTAAAAATTGCATGTCTTCCGACATGCAGTAGACGCAGCGAAAATCACAGCGGTCGGTAACCGAAATACGCAAGTAATCAACCACACGACCAAAGCGGTCAATAAGTTGTGGCGCGGAATTAGTAGCCAAAATTATAATAAATGTTCAATAGTGGCACGTTCTTCTTTGAGTTCTTGTTCTGTTGCTTGCATTTTTTTGCGGCTGAAATCACTAATTTCTAAACCTTGCACGATATTAACTTCACCTTGTGGCGAAACGGTCACAGGGAAGGAATAAAATAGCCCTTTTTCGATGCCATAACTGCCATCAGAAAAAATACCCATACTAATCCATTGGCTCCAGTCATTGATTTCGGTGCCAACAATCCATGAACGCATTTGGCAAATTGCAGCACTGGCAGCCGAGGCGGCACTGGAAAAACCATTGCGGGCTTCTATGACTTGTCCACCACGATGCTGCACAGTAGGGATAAAGGTATTAATAATCCAATCTTCATCGACTAACGATAAGGCACTTTTACCTTCGACAGTGGCATGATTCAAATCAGGATATTGGGTTTCAGAATGATTACCCCAGACAATCATATTTTTTACATCTTCAGAACGGACATGGCATTTTTCAGCCAGTTGTCCAATGCCGCGATTATGGTCTAACATGCTCATTGCTGAAAAACATTTAGGA
>CAJVYO010000096.1 GCA_913009515.1 uncultured Methylococcaceae bacterium | reverse complement strand
CATTGTCATTAAACGAGACTCTTGCACTCGTTGTCTGATTACCATCCGTTGATGTATATGTTTGCGTTAGGAATGTATCAAGCACACAATCTTGACCCGCAAGACCCGAAACTAACAGTTGATCTGGTCCACCATTAATATAATAAGCAACGGCATAATCCATCGCCGCATTGGCAGCTGTCATCGCTTGTGTAGAACGATAATTATTAGCCTCTGTTTTGATTTGCATCAATACAACTTTAGCTGTCAACATGGTTATTATTGTAATGCCTAGCAGCAAAATAACCGCTATAAATAAAGTAACAGCACCTTGTTGTTTGTAAATTGTTTTATTAAACATCAGAAGCTCCTTAAGGTGAGGTGTAGAGGCGATCTGCTCGTATTTGAACGGTCGTACTTAATGATTTTAGTGTGACACCATCTGCATCGTAGCCACTTATGTGAATATTCACGATTCGACGTTGCCCTAAAATATTGTCGGTAACAGCACCATTACAAGTGATTGAGTCGGTAATATAGTTTGCATCAGTTGGGTCTAAACTTAGGTTTAAACAACGTGATGTTGCGGTTAATGCAGGTAATTTTGGATGAACACCCGCTTCAGCCGCTTGTTCGGCAATAGGTAAAAAGCTAAATTGTAGGTGAGTGATTCTTGTTGAATTTAATACTTTTTTTGTACTTTCTTTCGTGAAATTGGTGATGCGTTCCCAATTTCCGGTGCTACAGTCAGTTGTGTTGCCGCCAGAATAACGAATCCAAATGGCTTCTCTATCAAGTTTAAATCCGTAAAAGTTTGATGTTTCTGCAATATAAGGGACGTTAGCGTCTGTTGGATTGGCTTTTTCATAATAACCTGTATTATTTATATCTTCTTTATTTCCATCTGCATCTGTACCATTATTATCATCATCATAGCTATATAAAATACAATCGCCTGTATTAGTTGCTGTACCTGGATTAGCAAATTCTCTAATATTGAGCGTGGCATCACTGGCATTAAAAGGATTACTGAGTAAAAAAGTAGTATCCCCGCTTACAACTGCACCTCTCCAGTACCCTGCACGACGAAGATCATTAACCATTAATTGCATGGTGGTATCAAGGTCATAATTTAAACGTGCTGACTTGGCAATATCGGCACTGGCTCTAATAGTACTGATATACATAGAAAGTCCCCCACCTGTGACAATAATGCCGAGCATCATCGCAATCATTAACTCGATTAAGGTAAATCCATTTTTAGCAATCATCATAACCTCCTAATTCTTTACCGCTCGTGGGATTACATATTCTGATACGTCCGATACGGCTTGCCACAACACGAGCTTCATAATAACTATTACTTAATGTTGAGCCATCTTGTGATGTACTACCGCGTCTGGAATCAAAAATAAATTCTTGATCACTATCAAGGCTAATACTTTTAAATTGACTGCCATTGACTGCTTTTATGCCACAATCATTTGCAGTTGCACAATTACAAGCAGTATCGCTATCACTAATACCATAACACCAGCTAGAGGTGGTTTTCTTTAGTGAAATATTAATATTGGTACTATTTTTTATGGCTTGACTGCGAGCAAACATCATGTCGGATTTTAAGCCTTCAATAGCTTCTTGTAATTGATTTCGAGCAATCATACTTTGAAACGATGGCACAGCGATTGAAGATAAAATACCGATAATTGCAACAGTAATCATTAGCTCAGTAAGGTTAAAGCCGAGTTGTTGTTTTATATTTTTCATACCTTTTAAACCTTATTCATTATAATATGAAGTCCATTTAGTGTTTAATTTACAGTATTATTATGGTGTAGAGTGTTAAGTATTCTACACTTTTGTTTATCAAATATAATGTAATTGATTAAAGGTTTAAATATGAAATATATTTTTTTAAAGCGAGAAAGTGGCTTTAGTTTAATTGAGTTAATGATTGTGGTTGCCATTATTGGCATTTTAGCGGGGATTGCTTACCCTTCTTATACTGAATTCGTCACAAAATCTAAGCGGGGTGACGCGAAAGCGGCTTTATTAGATGCTCAACTACAGCAAGAAAAGTATCGAACGAATAATACAACTTATGGCACAGCGACCCAAGCGGGAATTGAGGCAGTTTCAACGGATGGTTATTATACGATTGCGGTATCTGGGAATACAGGGACAGCTTATTTAGTGACCGCAGCACCTAAATCACCTCATGCAGATTCAACCTGTGGGACTTTTGCGGTTAATCAAGATGGAAAAATAACAGACAATACAAGTTATGCAGATGCGGATTGTTGGTAATCGCTTTTTCAGAAAGTATCTATGAATAGTTTAAAATTCGAGTGGGATGAAAATAAAGATTTATCCAATCAGAAAAAACACAATATTTCTTTTGAAGAGGCTAAAACGGTGTTTGCCAATGAGTTAGCTAGGTTAATTCCAGATCCTGATAATTCCATAGGTGAAGAGCGTTTTATTTTAATGGGAATGAGTTCGAAATATAACTTATTAACTGTTTGTCATTGTGAAAGGGATTTGAATACTATTCGTATTATTTCAGCTAGAAAAGCTGATAAGTTTGAACGAAAGCAGTATGAGGGCTATAACCATGCGTGAATCTTATGATTTTTCAAAATCTATTAAAAATCCTTATGCGAAACGACTTAAAAAACACATTACCATTCGCATTGATGAAGACACTATTTCTTATTTTAAAGATATGGCGGAGACAAAAGGGATTTCTTATCAGAGCCTAATAAATTTGTATCTTAGGGATTGTGCTATTGAGCATAGGCAGTTGGAAATAATGTAGTGTCAGTTAAAAACCTACGTTGAATAGGTAGGGTGAGCCCCATATAGACTAAGTATATCTATAAAAATATTACTTAGCAGGTATGGGGCTTACCGTATAAGACAGTGAGACTAAATCTTACCGTCTAAACCCATTTGGAAATATTTATGGGTAATTTTATCTTGGTTATCTAATAACCAATCAATACCTGGCTCATTGTTCATTGCTTTATGAATAGCTTGTGCAGTGGCTTTACGATGAATATCAAATAAGATTTGGTGATCTAAATTATCATCAGTCGCAACACTTGGGTTTAACCAAACTGAACAAATAATACCTAAATCATTGGCTTTTTCTTTTGGAATATCACCGGCACGAACCGCATCTAAAACACCGTTAGCAATCGCAGCCTGTACGGTTCCCATTAAAATATTAGTATAACGGGTATTTTTAACCGTTACTTTACTAACCATTAAGGTAAGAGGGCGTACTTGAATATCAGTATTTAAAATAGCAAATACTTTTGAATGGCCGCTTGCTTGGTCGCCAGTTAAAGTCGCTAGTGCTGTACCGACTGGGCCATCTAATTCACCAATAACGATTTCAGGTTCAGCCGCCGTTCCCGCAGGTCCACCCGCAACTAATGATTCACCGGTACGTAATACAATTCTTTCACTCATGTTTTATTTCCTTTATTTTAAGGTGTTTTTAAAATGTAATTTAGTAGAATAACATTTTTTACTCTTAAATTTTAGCTTTCATGACGCAACTTACCGTAAAAAATCATAATCGCGATGTCGCGGGCTACCGTTATATTTATCCGGTTATTTCTCGGCGTTCAGGCGGCTTGTCTATTGGCATTAATGTGAATACCAATAATGCCTGTAATTGGGGCTGTGTGTATTGCCAAGTCCCTGATTTAAAAATAGGTGCAGCACCTGAATTAGATATTGCATTATTTGAATCTGAATTAAAGCAATTTTTAGACGATGTGTTGCAGGGTGATTTTTATCAGCGTTTTAATATACCGCTTGAACAGCAAGTGATTAAAGATATTGCGATTTCAGGCAATGGTGAGCCCACCAGTTTGCTAAATTTTGCTAGTCTGATTGAATCAATGCTTAAGGTGGTGACGGCGGCTAATATACCGAATGAGTTTCAATATGTGTTGATTACGAATGGCAGTTTAATCCATAAAGCTGAGGTGCAAGCAGGGCTAAAATTATTGCATCAACAGGGCGGACAGGTGTGGTTTAAAGTTGATAGTGTCAGCGAAAGCGGACGAAAAGCCATTAATCACAGTGCGATAACCGCACAGCAACAGTTAAATAATTTACGTTTATCGACACAGTGTTGTGATACGTGGATACAAAGTTGTTTATTAAACTATCAAAACGTGGGGTTGATTTCAGAACAAGAACAAATTGATTATTTAACCTTACTACAGCAAGCCCCAATAAACGGCGTGATGCTATACAGCTTGGCTCGTGAGTCTTGCCAGCCAGAATCCGCTGAAATTAGTAGTGTGAGTTTGCAGGAATTAGAGGCTTTAGCCGATAAGATTAGAGGGCTGGATATTAAGGTGAAGGTTTCGCTGTGAAATAAGAAAACACCCCTCACCCAACCCTCTCCCCAAGGAGAGGGCTTGAACTTAAAGTCTTTCTATGGAATACAGGGGGAATGCACGTAGCAGAGTTGTTTTTAACCCTCTTCAGAGGGATAGAGCTTTAACTTGCAGTCTTTAGGTTGTTTTTAGCCCTCTCCAGAGGGAGAGGGTTGGGTGAGGGGGACATTTAAATTCTAAAATTGGATGGTTTTCTTCTGCTCAATAGCCTGCAACACGCCATTAATAATTTTACAATTTTCTTGGGCATCATCCAATGATAAAGTCAGTGGTGTGTCATTTAAAACCGCATCACAAAAATGTTCGACTTCGAGTTGGAAATGATTAGCCGTTTCTAGTGTTTCCGTGTGTTGTTCAGTTTCATTCCACCATGAAATTAGCGGCTGCTCATCGGCTTTCGCCCAGACATTGTGACATTTAATGCCGCCTTTTGTGCCTATGATTTCATATTCCGCACGGCGGGCGTGTTGAAAGCTAAAGTTAAATTGGGCATATTTGCCATCACCAAAATTAATAATGCCGCTACTACTGACATCGGCACCGTGTTCATTATGTTCTGCCATCGCTTGCACTGACTGGGCGGCACAATTACCGAAGGCAAAACGAGCGGCATGAATCGCATAACAGCCAATATCCCACATCGCACCACCACCTTGAGCAATCGGACGGTTAATACGATATAAACGAGCAGGTTGCATCGGATAAGCAAAACAAGTGCGTACAGAACGGACTTCACCAATCAAGCCGCTGTCAATAATCGCTTGTGTGCGTTGTTGTTGAGGATGAAAACGATACATGAAACCTTCCATAACCTTTACATTGTGTTGTTTGGCGGCTTTTTGAATAGCAATAATATCATCAACGGTTAATGCCATTGGTTTTTCACAGAGTACATGCTTACCTTTTTGAATGGCCTGTAATGTCCAGTAGGCATGATCTTCAGTTGCCACGGGAATATAAACAGCTTGAATATCATCATTATTCAATAACTCATCAGGGCTGCTATATAAGGTGATATTTTTTTCGTTAGGGGCGTATAAATCAAGCAGGGCTTGAGCAGCACCTTCGCGGTGGCTGGCAATAGCAATTAATTTGCTGTTGTTGGCTTGAACAATAGCCGGCATTAATTGTTGATTAATACGGGCAGCACCGAGGATTCCCCAGCGTAAAGAAGTATTAGATTGGCTCATAATATGATTTTTAGGGTGAGTAAAAGTTGGCAGGCAAGTCTATCGTGTAAATTATAGAAATGATTCCCGTCAGAATACCATAAGCAAGGCTGAAATATAGCGTATAATTCCCCTATTAATTTGCCATCATTAGACGAGTCTCATGGATTACCCAATAATCAATACCCCTTTAGAATCATTAACCACTGAGTGTTTAATTGTGGCTGTTTATCAAGAACAGATATTAGGCCCTGCAGCGGCTATTTTAGATACATTAACGGACGGTATGATTAGTGATGTTGTGCAACGTGGTGATATTAAAGGGGGCGTTGGCGATACTTTATTGATTAACTACTTAACCACGACGGCTATTAAACGGGTGTTATTGGTAGGATTAGGTGAGCATAAGCCTGTGACCGCTAAAGATTTTCGTAAAGCGTTAGCAAGTATGGCAATCGTACTCAGTAAGAGCAATATGACCGATGCAGTGTGTTGTTTGGCTGAAAATAGTGTCAAAAATAAAGATACTGCGTGGAAAGCAAAGCAAATCGTTGAAGCATCTGCAACACCTTTTTATCAAGCGGATAGTTGTAAAAGTAAACCTGCTGAAGCAAGTGCATTTGTGCAATTAGGCTTACATTGTTTAGCTGATCAAGAAGCGTTACAACTTGGCATTACTCAAGGACAAGCGATTGCGAATGGTGTTGATTTAGCAAAAAATTTATCGGATTTACCCGGCAATATTTGTACGCCGAGCTATCTTGCGGAACAAGCGATGACCTTAGCCGCTGAACATGAAAATTTACAGGTTGAAATATTAGAAGAAGCGGATATGGAAGCTTTAGGCATGGGCTCATTATTATCAGTAAGCCGTGGAAGCCGTCAGCCTGCAAAGATGATTACGCTTGATTATCAAGGTGGCGATAAAGATGCGAAACCGATTGTATTTGTGGGTAAAGGTTTAACCTTTGATGCCGGTGGGATTTCATTAAAACCCGGTGCTGGCATGGATGAAATGAAATATGACATGTGTGGCAGTGCAGCGGTTTTTGGTGCATTACAAGCAGTTGCAGAATTAAAGTTACCGATTAATGTCGTGGGTATTATACCTTCTTCGGAAAATATGCCCGATGGCGATGCCAATAAACCTGGCGATATTGTCACCAGTATGAAGGGTTTAACTATTGAAATTTTAAATACCGATGCAGAAGGACGGTTAATTT
>CAJVYO010000095.1 GCA_913009515.1 uncultured Methylococcaceae bacterium | reverse complement strand
TAATGGCTTCCATTTGTGGAAATGGCGTATCGGGTAAACAGCCAATATCAATGACATTAGCGCCATTTTGTTGGTAATAATAAGCGCGCTGTATGACTTCATCGACATTTAGATTGGGGGCATCGACAATTTCTGCAAAAATATTGACGGCATAGCGACTTAAATCAATTTTGTGGGCTTGTTTACCAAAAAATAACGGCAAATCTTTAAGTTCTTCAGGACCGCGTTCAACCGGTAAATTTAAAGTTTTGGCGAGCTGTTCTAAATCACCTAAGCAACGCCCTGGTACGATAATACGGTCGGCGTTAAAGGTGTCTTTTAAGCGTCGAGCAATCATCTCTGCGGTCATTAACGCAGCGACTTTAACACCAATTTGATGGATGGTGTAATCAAATTCAGGCTGCATGGTGTCTAAAATTTGATGCAGTTGTTTTTCAGCGAGTTTGCCGGTTAAAAATAAAATATGTTCTTTCATTTATAAACAGCTAAAGCATGGCTTAGGTCATCAACACTTTCAACCACGGTTGTATATTCAAAATCACGTAGTTTTTCAGTTGCTTCAAGATCAATTTTGCGTGGATAAACCATCACTTCACCGCTGGGGGCTGTGGTTTTCATTTCAGGGGCAATATCGCAAGGGTAAACAATATTAGGCACACGGCATTTTCCCGCTTGAGAAAATAAATTAGTGACTAATGAGTCGGAGATACCTAATACACATTTAGCAACCGTGTTAGAAGTGGTGGGGGCAAGCACTAAGGCTTGATAGTAATCTTTATAAAATAAGCCCACAGGTGGCGCGGAGGCAGCTTTATCTCGATAAACTTTAACCTTATTGCGGAGATCATTAATATCAATGCTGTACATTTTTAAGACTTCTTCACCCGCTTGGCTTAGATATAAATCGACATGATTAAAGGTGAGCATAAGCTCAATACACTCTTCAATATAATGTCCTGAGCCAGTAACTGCCCATGCAATGCGAGGTGAATTCATAAAATCATCATAAATAAATTAGAAGGCTATTATTATACGCTGACCTTATGATAGCGGTGTATTTCTTGAAAAATTTGGTTCTATTATGGGGCGAGCCTCATGGAACGGTATTATTATCCTGTATAATTTTGTTAATAAATTTAGTACATATTAATGAGTACACAAAAACAATGAATAACCCAATAGAATCTGAACAAATCAAAGAAATCAAGCGTCGTAGGTCTTTTGCCATCATTTCCCATCCTGATGCGGGTAAAACGACCTTAACTGAAAAATTATTATTATTTGGCGGTGCCATTCAACAAGCAGGTTCAGTTAAAGGGCGTAAAGCTGACCGTCATGCGACCTCTGACTGGATGGAGATGGAAAAACAACGGGGGATTTCAGTGACCACTTCTGTGATGCAGTTTGAGCATAAAGACTGTATTTTAAATCTATTAGACACTCCCGGACATGAAGATTTTTCTGAAGATACTTATCGTACCTTAACCGCAGTTGATTCAGCACTTATGGTGATTGATGTTGCCAAAGGGGTTGAGAATAGAACCATTAAATTGATGGAGGTGTGTCGCTTGCGTACTACGCCGATTATCACCTTTATTAATAAGCTGGATAGAGAAGGCCGCGACCCGATTGATTTATTAGATGAGGTGGAATCGGTATTAACCATTGATTGTGCACCGATGACATGGCCGATTGGTATGGGTAAACGTTTTAAAGGGGTTTATCATTTATATACCGATACCGTACATTTATTTAGTGCCACGCATGGCGGTAAAATCATGGAAGGCGAAGTGATTAAAGGCTTAGATAATCCATTATTAGATGAATTATTAGGTGATCAAGCTGAGGAATTGCGTGAAGAAATTGAATTAGTGCAAGGGGCGAGTCATGAATTTAATTTAGAACAGTATTTAGCGGGTACACAAACGCCGGTCTTTTTTGGTTCGGCAATTAATAATTTTGGTATTTTAGAGTTATTAGATGCGTTTGCCGATTATGCGCCGATGCCACAATCTCGTGAAGCGGAACAGCGTTTAGTTGCTGCAAAAGAAGAAACTTTTAGTGGTTTTGTGTTTAAAGTACAGGCGAATATGGATCCTTCGCATCGCGATAGAATTGCCTTTATGCGGATTTGTTCGGGTAAATTTGATAAAGGCATGAAAGTGAATCATGTGCGTTTAGGTAAGAAAATTCAAGTATCGAATGCCATTACCTTTAAAGCAAATACGCGTAAACACGTTGAAGATGCGTATTCAGGCGATATTATTGGCTTACATAATCACGGTACGATTCAGGTAGGGGATACGTTTACTGAGGGTGAAACTTTAAAGTTTGGCGGGATTCCTTATTTTGCACCTGAATTATTTAGACGGGTAGTCTTAAAAGATCCTTTGCGTAGTAAGGCGTTGCAAAAAGGGCTTGTACAGCTGACAGAAGAAGGGGCAACCCAGCTGTTTAAACCGTTAAAAAATAATGATTTAATTTTAGGGGCTGTGGGTGTTTTGCAGTTTGATGTGACCGCGTTTCGCTTGAAAGGCGAATATAACGTCGAGTGTGTTTATGATAATATCGCGATTAATACCGTGCGTTGGGTGACATCTGATGATGCCATTAAACTAGAAGAATTTAAACGTCGCGTGTTTGATAATTTAGCGGAAGATGGCGGGGGTTATTTGGTGTATTTAGCCACCAGCCGCGTTAATTTACAGTTAACAGAAGAACGCTGGCCTGATATTACCTTTAGTGCCACGCGTGAATTATAGGCTAAATGGGGTATGTTAGAGATTACACCTGAAATGATTGGTTATATTGCGGCGAGTTTGACGACAGCTTCATTTTTACCGCAAGCCATTATGACCTTAAAAACACGTGATACCGAAGGCTTATCGTTGGGAATGTATAGTTTATTTACCAGTGGGGTGTTCTTATGGCTGGTTTATGGGGTGATTATTAAAAATAATGTCATTATTTTTGCTAATAGCGTGACGTTATTCCTTGCGTCTATTATTTTAGCTTTTAAGCTAATCCATACGATACAAAAAATACGCAATAAATAATAATAAAAATAACTAAAAGCAGGAATAAAGAGCATGAAAAAAATTGTCGTTATTGATGATACGCAAATGAATTTAACTTTAATTTCGCATTGGATTAAAAAAATGCCAAATTATGAGGCTATCAGTTTTTTAGAGCCTAGAGAAGCCTTAGAATTTTGTTTAAACACCCCGCCTGAATTAATTATCATTGATTATATGATGCCTGAAATGAATGGTTTAGAGTTTATAGCTGCGTTTAGGGAAAAGTATGTTAAAGCTGAAATTCCTATTTTAATGGTGACCGCTAACGATCAAAAAGATATTCGTTATGAGTCGTTAGAAGTAGGTGCAAATGATTTTTTAACTAAGCCGATTGATAAAACCGAGTTTTCATTACGGGTGGAAACCATGCTGACTTTACGTGATAACTATGTGAAATTGGCAGACCAAACGCAATGGTTGGAATATAAAGTACGTAAAGCGATTAAAACGGTATTAGAACGCGAACAAGAAATTATTTATCGTTTAGCAAAAGCAGCGGAATATCGTGATCCTGAAACCGGCGGGCATATTAAACGTATGGCTCGCTACTCCCAACATATTGCTAAAAATTTAGGTTTGTCAGTCAAAGAGCAGGATTTAATGCTAGAAGTTGCTCCGATGCATGATATTGGTAAGGTGGGCATACCTGATGGTATTTTATTAAAAGAAGGCAAACTCACGCCTTTGGAGTTTGAATTAATGAAAGAACATGCCCAAATGGGCTGTGATATTTTATCGGGCAGTGATTCAGATTTATTGCAGATGGGAGCGGTAGTTGCCCAAACACATCATGAAAAATTTAATGGTAAAGGTTATCCAAGTGCATTAGTCGGTGAGGCGATTCCTATTTTTAGTCGTATTATTGCCGTTGCTGATGTATTTGATGCTTTAACCTCGGTTCGCCCTTATAAGCACGCGTGGAAAATAGAGGATGCCATTAAGTTGTTAAAAGATGAGTCAGGTGAGCATTTTGATCCAAAATGTGTCGAGGCATTTTTACAAAACTGGGATGCCGTTTTGGCGATTAAAGATAATTTTAAAGATGAATAATTAAATTTATTAATAGGGTGGCTGGCTATGATTAAATTGCATAATTTTTTAATTGCATGGGGTATTTTTATTTTTGGGGCATTTGTGTCATGGAAAATTAATCAATGGCATTATGGTGCGCCTACTTTTCAGGTAGATAAAAAGCATATTGAATATAGCAATTATAAAAAAGCAATTTATCCTATCGCGTCTAATTTAATGCTAAATGAAGAGAAAAAAAAGTTAGGTCAATTATTATTTTTTGATCCTCGCTTATCTAAAAATAATGATACGAGTTGTGCAACGTGTCATGACTTATCAAATGGAGGGGATGATGGCTTGGTGTGTTCAAAAAATTCTCAAGGGTTAAAAGGAGATATTAATGCCCCGACTGTTTTTAATAGCGCTTTTAATTTTAGGCAGTTTTGGGACGGGCGTGCGGATACCTTAGAAGAACAGGTTAATGGGCCGGTGACTAAACATGTCGAAATGAATACCACATGGCCTGATATTATTAGCAAATTGAAAAAAGATAGGGGTATGGTGGCATTTTTTAAACAGCAATATCCTAAGCAAGGTATTAGTCGATATGCGATTAGTAACAGTATTGCTATTTTCGAGCGGAGTTTGACTACGCCTAATTCGCGTTTTGATTTATTTTTAAAGGGTGAGCAATCTGCACTGACAGCAAAGGAAAAACAAGGTTATCAACTATTTAAAGAAATAGGCTGTATAAGTTGCCACCAAGGGATAAATATGGGAGGTAACTTTTATGAAAAACTGGGCGTAGTCAATGATTATTTTAAGGATAAAGGGAAAATTACTAAGGCAGATTTAGGGCGGTTTAATTTAACCGCTGATAGTGATGATAAATATGAATTTAAAGTCCCTAGTCTGCGTAATATTGCATTAACGGCGCCTTATTTTCATGATGGCAGTGCTAAAACCTTAGAGAAGGCTGTGAATACGATGGCGTATTATCAGTTGGGGGTAAAGTTGAAAGACAATGAACGCCAGCAGCTTGTTGATTTTTTAAAGACCTTAACAGGGCGTTATCAAGGTAAAGCATTATGAATATTAATAAGTTTGTTTTATGTAGTGCTTTGATAATGTTATTTTTTTTATCCTTTTATGTGTATACGTTTGATGCCTCTTTACAGCATACTTTGATGCGTCAGCAAGCTGAATTAAAAGAACAATCATTAAATATTAAGCAATCGATGCTGCGTTTAAAATACCGTGAAGAATTGAATTATGATGGTTTGAATAGATATAACGATAATTTTCAAAATACGATTATTCAATTAAAAAGTAGTGTGGATGAATTAGCGAATAAGCAAGATGCACAGGAGTTGAATCGGCTTGTCAGTGATATTCACCTTACCTCGGTACGCTATCGTGATTTAATTGAAAAATTTAAATCACATTTAGCTGTCTTAAATAATTCATTTTATTATTTTAAATATTTAACACATTCTATTGCTGAATATAATTTTAACGAAGAGACAATCTTGTTACTTTATCATTTGCAGCATGATATTTATGATTATTACAATAATAATCAAAGTAAAAAGAAAGCGATTTTTGACGGTATTAATGCACTAGAACAACATAAAGACGCTTTGCAGGAGCGTCAACAGCATGATTTAAATAGAATTATTCAATATACTCAGTTGGTGGTTGAGTACAGCCATGAAATTAATGCTATCTGGTCGTTAGGGCTTGAAATATCTGCTATTGAAAGTAATCAGTTAGATTATTTTCAACAAAAATTGCTCGCCTATTCCTTAAAATATTCTTATAAAGCAAGTATTGTTGAAGATGTGTTGGTGGCAACAGCACTATTTACTATTTTTATTATTATCTCATTAATTGTGTTTATTATACGAAAATCATCTGCCCTAGATGATGCCTTACGGAATATTGAAAATCAACAGTTTGCCTTAAATCAGCATGCTATTGTCAGTAGTACGGATACTAAAGGTAATATTAAATATGTTAATGACAAGTTTTGCTGTATTTCTGGTTTTGAACGCAGTGAATTAATCGGTAAAAATCATCGTATTATTAATTCCGGCTATCACTCGACTGCTTTTTTTGAAGATATGTGGAAGACACTTTATAGTGGCGAAGTATGGCATGGTGAAGTGAGAAATAAAGCAAAAGAAGGGGGGTATTATTGGGTCAGAGCCTCTATAGTGCCGATTTTTGATAGGCATCATAATTTAGACGAATTTATTGCTATTCGTACCGACATTACCCTGATAAAAACATTAGAAGAAGAACTGAATAAAGGACAGATTTTTTTAACACAAATGACGGATGCGATGGCACAGGGCATGTATGCAATGGATAGTGCAGGAAATTGTACTTTTTGGAATAAAGAAGCAGAACGTTTATTAGGTATTTCTAAAGAGGAATTGTTAGGCACGAATATTCATGAACATATTCATTATCAAGATAGTGAAGGTAATCATGTGCCAAGAGCGGATTGCTTAACAAAGCATTGCATGGATAGAAAAGAATTATTTCATTCTGAAACGGATGTCTTTACGCGTAAAAATGGTGAAATATTTCCTATTTCTATTACAGCGGTGCCTTTGATTGAAAATGGAGAATTAATGGGCTCGGTCGCGGTATTTTCTGATATCTCTAAGCGTAAACGGGAGGACGCAGTGTTAAACAAAGCACTCTTAGATGCTGAATTAGCCAATCAGGCAAAAAGTGATTTTTTAGC
>CAJVYO010000094.1 GCA_913009515.1 uncultured Methylococcaceae bacterium | reverse complement strand
CTTGATTTTAGCCTCCATTATTGAAAAAGAAACCGCGAATGGTTCGGAGCGCTCTAAAATAGCGGGTGTGTTTGTACAGCGACTGCTACGGGGTATGCGTTTACAAACGGATCCAACGGTTATTTATGGGATGGGTGATAATTATCAAGGTAATATTCGCAAAAAAGATTTGCGTACTAAAACCGCTTATAATACTTATAGAATTAAAGGTTTACCGCCTACGCCGATTGCTATGCCAAGCAAAGAATCAATTTATGCGGCATTACATCCCGAGCAAAGTGATAATTTATACTTTGTTGCGAAAGGCAAGCAAGGTTTACATCAATTTTCAGCAACCCTAGCCGAGCATAATAAGGCTGTTAATCGTTATCAGAGATAAATATGAAGGCAAAGTTTATTAGTTTAGAAGGTGGTGAGGGCGTTGGTAAAACCACCAATATTAAATTTATCGAAAGTCTATTAATTGATAAAGGTATGCAGGTTTTATTAACCCGTGAACCGGGTGGCACGGTATTAGCTGAAAAAATTAGAGCGTTATTACTAGATAAATCACAAGAAAGCATCGCTGAATCGACAGAATTATTAATGATGTTTGCCGCGAGAGCTCAACATATCAAACATGTTATTCAGCCTGCTTTAGATGAGGGTATTTGGGTGTTATCCGACCGTTTTACCGATGCAACCTATGCTTACCAAGGTGGTGGGCGTGGCATGGATATTGGGGTGATTCAATGGTTAGAAAATTTTATCCAAGCTGATTTACGCCCTGATTTAACCTTATTATTAGATGCCCCCATTGATATAGGTATGCAACGAGCAAAAAACAGAGGAGCATTAGACCGGTTTGAATCGGAACAGATGTTATTTTTTACCAAAGTACGAGATGCTTATTTGGCATTAGCCAAGACATCACCAGCTAGAATAAAAGTAGTGAATGCAGGTCAGCCTTTAGATAAGGTACAAGCCGAGATTAAAATACACTTAAGTCATTTAATTAATGACTGATTTGTACCCTTGGCAGGCTAAGGATTGGCAGCATTTAACCGCGTATGTGGCACAGCAGCGTATTCCACAAGCTTTGTTTATCAGTGGTGCTGAAGGCTTAGGCAAACAGGTGTTGGCGTTGCAATTTGCACAATATGTGATGTGTAAGCAACCGTTGGCTGATAAAGCGTGTCAGCAATGCGATAGTTGCCATTTATTTCAGGCAGGGACGCATCCCGATTTTTTAACCCTGCAACCTGAAGCCGAAGGTAAAGCGATTGGCATTGATTCTGTACGGGCTATCATCAATAAATTAAATTTAAAGCCGCAATATAGCGGCTATCGAGTGGTGTTTGTTAGTCCTGCTAATCAATTAAATATCAATTCCGCGAATGCGTTTTTAAAATGTTTAGAAGAGCCGCCAGAGCGTACTGTGTTTATTTTAGTTGCGGAAACCTTGGCTGGTTTACCGGCAACGATTATCAGTCGTTGTCAGCGTTTGTCGATAGCAATTCCTGATGCTTACACTAGTCAGCAATGGTTAGAGAAACAAGGCGTTGATGCTAATTCCACCGCCTTGTTATTATCACTGGCTCACGGTGCTCCGCTACAAGCATTGCATTATCAACAGCATAATAGCTTGGTATTGCGTGAACAGTGTTTTAAGCAATGGCAGTTAGTGTTATCAAAACAAGCTTGCCCGATTGAAGTGGCAGATCAATGGTTTAAGCACCCCCTGAATGAGTTATTATATTGGTTAATTGCTTGGACAGAGGATATGATTAAATGTCATTTTAAGCTAGAAAAAAAAATTAATCAGGATGTGGCGATGGCTTTAGAACAGTTAGCATCACAGATTAAATTAGCGTCTTTATTTGATTTTCATCGTTTATTATTAAATAATCTTGAAGCCTTGGCTTCACAAGTGAATAAGCAATTGCTTTGTGAAGAAATTTTAATTACCGCCTTTCGTTTAGGAAAATAATCATTATGGAAGCCCCTAAAGTAGAACGACAAAGTTTATTAGTTCATACCTTCACCGATAAATCTGTCTTGCGTAAAGCCTATATGCCCTTTATTAAAAATGGTGGCTTATTTTTTATTACCACTAAAAAGCGGCGTTATAAAATGGGTGAAAAAGTATCATTGGCGATTAAAGTTAATTTTGATGATGTTAATGAAAATTTACGTGCGAAAGGTAAAGTCGTTTGGATTACACCTGAAAATGCAGAAGGCTACCGTTCTGAAGGCATTGGGGTGCAATTTAGTCAGGAAGATGCGATATTAGGTAATAAAATGGAAGATTATTTGGCAGGTACGTTAGATAATGAAACCTTAACGCATACGCTTTAGTTTTAAGTTAATCGCTGATTAGCATTATCAATGAAATTTATTCATAGTGCGGATTGGCATATTGGACGAATTTTTCAAAATATATCGCTTTTAGATGAGCAATTATATGTTTTAGAACAATTAAAACAGCATATTAAAACCCATCGCGTTGATGTTTTAATTATTGCCGGTGATATTTTTGATCGTTCAGTCCCTCCTGCTGATGCGATGGTTGCCTTAGATGTTTTTTTAACTGAATTAATAGTGGAAACAGGAGTGCGTATTATCATGATTTCAGGTAATCATGATAGTGCAAGACGTTTGCGTTTTGGTACTCAGCAAATGCAGCAATCAGGTCTTTATATTTTGACCGATATAACGGCTATTCAAACGCCTATTCGTATCGAATCATCAGCAGGTGAACAGGTTGATGTGTATGGCATTCCTTATCACGATCCGGTTAATGTGCGTGAAGCATTTGAGTGTGATGTCAGAAGCCATGATGACGCGCATACTTATTTAGTTGATAAAATTAAGCAAGTTCAAATTGATGATATTCCTAGCATCTTAATCAGTCATTGTTTTGTAGTAGGTGGGAAAATTTCAGATTCGGAACGCCCTTTATCGATAGGTGGTTTGGATTGCATTGGTTATGAACCATTGGCGAGTTTTGATTATGTTGCGTTAGGGCATTTACACTCACCGCAATATAAAGGCGTAGAGCATATCCGCTATGCAGGCTCGTTGTTAAAATATTCCTTTTCTGAATCACAACAACATAAAAGCGTCACTTTAGTTGAGTTTGATGATGTAGGTTTAGTGTCTATGCAGCCGCTAGCCTTGAATGCAAAACATGATTTACGCATTATTTCGGGTTTACTCAAGGATTTATTAGAGCAAGCAAAAATCGATGTGAATTTGGATGATTATATTTTAGTGCGTTTAGAGGATACGCATGATTTATTAGAGCCTTTAGCCCAACTACGTTGCTTTTACCCGAATATTTTACAGCTAGAATATACTAAATTAATGTTGTCAGCGGATGCGATTATTATCAATGAAGGCGAGCAGCATACAGAAAGTGATGTCTTTAATGATTTTTTTCAACAAGTGACCGGCTTTGAATTAAACGATTCTCAGCAAGCCTTATTACAAAGCGTGGTTTTAGAAGCTCAGCAAGCAATGGATGCTGATGTATGAGGTTGCACTTTTTAAAAATCAATGCCTTTGGGCCGTTCGCAACAACAGAGCAAATTGATTTCTCTGAATTAGGCGAAAATGCGTTATTTTTAATTGATGGCTCAACGGGCGCGGGAAAATCATCGATATTGCATGCGATTTGTTATGCACTGTATGGAAAAACCACTGATTTAGAACGTAAGGATATGGGCTTGCGTTGTGATCATGCGGCGATGGATAATTTAACAGAAGTCGCTTTAGAATTTAGTATTCGTGAAGATCGATATCGTATTACGCGTTCGCCTACACAAATTCGCTTGTCAAAACGTAACGATAAAAATGCACAACATAAAGCTGCTGCTCACCTTTGCCGTGTTCTGGCAGATGGTTCTGAGCAAACCTTGGTCGCTAAGAAAAAAAATGACGCTGATGAGCAAATTAAAGCAATTATTGGCTTAACCTTAGAGCAGTTCCGTCAGGTAATGGTATTGCCGCAAGGTCAGTTTCGAGCGTTATTATTAGCAAATTCCACAGAGCGGCAGGCCATTTTATCAACCTTATTTCAAACTGAAATTTATAAACGTATTGAAGAAATATTGAAAGTGAAAGCCGCTGACATTGAAAAGCAATATCAACACTTTGAAGAGCGGAAGCAAAATGCACTACTTGATGTGAGTATGCAGGATGATGAGGCGTTATTAACTGAAATTCAACAGCTTAAAATAATAGTGAGTCATTTAGGTGAGCGTAAACAGCAGTTAGATAATAAAAAACAACATGCGTTTAGTTTATTAAAAAAAGCGGAAGATTTAACGGTACTTTTTTTAAGTCAGCAACAGTATCAGACTGATTATGCTGTGCTACAGCAACAAGCCGTCACTATTCAGCAACAACAGGCGACACTTAAATTACATCATGCGGCACAAAAAATAAATGCCGTGTGGCAACAATTGCAAACTAATAATCAGCAGCTTATTAACCAGAGAAAAGCATTTGAGCTTGCTTTAGTGGCAGAGAAAAAATCAACAGCAGCCATGCAAAGTGCTGATAAACAATTTAGTAGGGCTGTTGAGGATTATCAACAGCGAGATGGTTTATATAAAGCGTTGGATTTTTTAGAGCGTTGCCAAAATCAGTCAAAACACTATACAGCCTGTGTGGCTTTATCGACTCAAGCCGATACGGAGCATCAACAGCTTTTGCAGCATCAGCTTGAGGTGCAAGTTAAAATCAGTGAGCAAGAGCAAGCGATACAGACGTTTGATTTAGATGCTGAAGGCTTAGAGCAGAAAATTGCGAATAAAATGCAGTTAAGTGCGATTGAAAGGGCTGCTAAAAAAAATCTTGAATTGGCGCAGCAATTAGTCGCTGAACAAGATTATTTAAAAAGGCTGACGGAAAACCATCAAAAGGGCTTAGATAAGCGTTTAAGCATTCAACAATATTTAAATGAAGCAGCATTGGCGGTTAGAAATTTGGAACAGCAATGGCTAACTAATCAAGCCGCCGTATTAGCTCAAGATTTACAAGAAAATGAACCGTGTTTAGTCTGTGGCAGCGTTGAACACCCTAAACTTGCTCATTTCCCAGCTGAAACAACAGTTATTACGCAGGATAGTGTTAAAGCCGCTCGCAAGCGTGAAGCGACTTATAGTGAATTGAGTTTAGACATTGAGAAAAAAATAGCGCGTAGTGAGCAAGATTTAAATAATCGCACCGAGATTATTCAAGGATTAGTGCAACAGTTGGGGAATGATGGTGAGCAGCCTGTTGCATTATTAGAACAACGCTATCAACAGAGTGCTATCGCATTACAGCAGATAAGCGTCATAGAATTACAATTAGAAAATTTAAAACAGCATAAGCGTGAAAAAAATAATCAATATCACGCTTTATTACAACAAAGTCGTGATTATGAACAGCAATTACCGCGATTAAGCTTACAAAAAGCGGAAGCCAATGCCCAGCTAAAAACCATTATCAATAGCCTGCCTATAGAATATCAAGATAGTGGGCAGTTATTAGCGGCTATCAATGATAAACAGCAACAAATACACACCTTAGAATCGGCGTATCAAGCGGCACAAAGGCATCAGCAACAGGCTCAATTACAACAGTCGGAAATGCAGGTCAGACTTGATGTGGTGAAAAATAATCTTGCGGATTTACAGCAGCAGCAAACGGAACAAGCTGGCATTTGGCAACAGTGTTTGGCGGAGAGTGATTTTGATACACAGCAGGATTTTGAACAGGCTCAGTTATCAATGCACGAACAGGATTTTCTACAGCAGGAAGTTAAGTGTTATGACGAAAAATTGCAGGGTTTACAAGCAAAATTGAGTTTATTAGCGGAACAGTTAGCGAATCAACAGCCGCCCGATATTGAAGCCTTACAAATACAGTTACAAGAATACAGCACTTTATTAGTGAATATTGAAACGGAATGGCTGCAAGCCCAGCAAAGGTATTATCATTTGGTGGATACTGAGAAAAAAATTAAGCGTTTAACCGCACAGCAGGCAGTGATAAAAGAGGATTATAATATTGTCGGTACCTTGTCTAAAACCGCATCAGGCAGTGGACATATAAAAGTTAGTTTAGAGCGTTTTGTACTGAGTAATTTATTTAATTTAGTGTTAAATGTGGCCAGTCAGCGTTTACATGTGATGAGTAAAGGGCAGTATCGGCTCATTTTACAAAATGATGCTGAGCAAAAGAAAAATACCAGTGCAGGCTTAGATTTGGCGATTGATGATGCTCATACGGGTAAAATTCGTCCAGTGGCGACTTTGTCGGGCGGGGAATCTTTTTTAGCCTCCTTAGCCTTAGCTTTGGCATTATCCGATGTGGTGCAACAGCGTTCAGGTGGCATTCAATTAGATACTTTATTTATTGATGAAGGTTTTGGTAGTTTAGATCAAGAATCATTGCAATTAGCGATTAATACCTTGGTGGATTTACAATCCACAGGTCGCATGATTGGTATTATTTCGCATGTATCAGAACTCAAAGAGCAAATGGCATTGCGTATCGAAGTTAGTCGTTCACGTAGTGGTAGTCATATTAAAACCATTGCGGCTTATCATTAATATTTATTTTATGAGCAGGTTTTTTTACCTCATGCCAGCCCTCTCCTCAAAAGAGGGAGCTAAAATAATATAGATGTGTTGCTTTAAAGCCCTCTCCTTGGGGAGAGGGTTGGGTGAGGGGCAGAGGAATGAACGCAAAACACAGTTAAAAATTTTTTAAAATTCATCGGTAAAAATTATGAAGCGTTATAAAGCTATTTTATTTATAAATTTAGTCCTCTTTTCAGCATTGAGTATGGCCGAAAAATCACCGGCTTTGATTCGCTT
>CAJVYO010000093.1 GCA_913009515.1 uncultured Methylococcaceae bacterium | reverse complement strand
TCGTTAATGGACCAGGTGAAAGTAAAAATGCAAATATTGGTATTAGTTTGCCCGGCACAGGCGAGATACCGGTGGCACCCGTTTATGAAGATGGCGAAAAAACCGTCACCCTAAAAGGCGATCATATTGCGGAAGAATTTCAAGCGATTGTTGAAGCCTATATTAAACGCACCTATGCTTAATAAACATTTATAAAACCTCACTTACTTATTTTCACATCATTGACGTAACGGTTTAATCACTATGAGTAGCACTGAAAAATCTATAAGTTCTTCTTTACAGCATATCGAAAAACACCTTGCTGATAAAAATCCTGCTTTATTACAAGCATTTCGACTCTATCATGAATTAGACCAAGTTGCTTTTGAACTTGATTTAATTGGGCTTGATGAATCGTTAGCCAGTAAAACCTCATGGTCGCCGATTATTACCCTTATTGGTGATAATACCTCTGGAAAACAAGAATTTATTAATCGTTACATTAAACCCACCACGCCGATTAGTTATAATGTAGATAATCATTCTCAATTTAATGTCATTACCCATCGGGAAGACAGTTTAAGTATGGTCTTACCAGGAACAGCCGTTGATGGTGATCCGCGCTTTCCTTTTTTCCATATTAGCGAGCGCTTAGAGCAAATACATAAAGGTGAAAGTCGTCATATTAATCTTTATTTAGAATTACAAACCAATAATAGTCCTGTTTTAAAAGATAAAACCCTTATCAATGCCCCCGGTTTTAATGAGCATGAAAAACAATCCGGCATTAATTTATTACGCAATCATGCCTGTGATTTATCTGACCTCGTTTTTGTCTTTTTTAATGCTGATCAACTTGATAATTTAGCACATAGAAATTTAAGTGCCTTTTTTGACTATGCAGCCGAGAGTCAAAGTCCGAATAAATTTATTTATATCATCTCTCAAGCCGAAAATAATCAAACCGCTATTAATTTAGATGAATGGAAAACCTATTTAAAACGCTTAGGCTTACAATCAGGGCAATTTTTCATTTTATCGGCTGATATTGAATCCAGCGAACAAAAACAAATTGAACAAAAATTAGCGAATATTGATATTGACAGTGCGTACCGTATTTTAAATATGCTAGAACAGCATATTCATGATGTTGAAGATGTTGCTATTTATGAGGTTAAAAATGCGATTGCAATTTGGAAAGAACGTACGCATTTTACGCTGGTTGCCTTACTGAGTGTTATTTCCCTGACCATTGTTGCCGGTGAAATTCAATTTGGTTTATTAGCTATTTTACTTGACCCCTTTGTCGCATCAATTTTCTTATTTTTACTGACTATCGGTTTAATACCCTTTCACTGGTACAGCAGTACAGTCCATGCAAAATTTATTATTACCATGCTTCAAGAGCGTCAAATGAAACTGGGCTTAATGGAAAACCTGCCTGCTTTATTTGCTAAAAATTTAACCTTATGGCGTATATTTCTACCACTTAAAGAGCCAATGGGTTGGACAAAAGAAACCAAAGAAACCTTAGATATGATTCTAACGCGTGCAAAAAGTTTAGTGCAATCATTAAATAATAGCTTTAATGCTAGCTCAAGTACGAATAATAGCCAGCCTCAAGATACTTTTTTAAATCTATAATTGACTGCCATTGCAGGGATAATCATTATTCCTGCAAAATCATCTATGCCTATGGGTTTGCCACCACTATTCAAGCTTAAAAAATCAGGTTTTACCTTACTCGAATTATTAGTTGTCCTTGTTATTATGGGCATTCTATTTTCTTTTGCTGCACTCAGCCTTAATAGTCGCCCTGCTCCTACGAAACAGGCAGCCTACCAATTACAACAACTGCTTAATCTTGCTTTAGATGATGCGGTGTTACGTGGACAAATTATGGGCTGGTCATTACAAGACTCTGAACATTATTTTTCACGTTACAAAGATAATCAATGGCTGCCGTTAAGCTCTGATAATTTACTACGTCATTACCGACTTAATAAGGCGCTAGATTATCAATTAGAAATTGATGGACTACCTGCTGACACAACACAAACGACCTTGCCACAAATATTATTATTGCCTGATGGCTCTATTAGTCAGTTCAACCTAACCATTAAACTTAAAAATAGCCAAGAGCTTGAAGAAGACGGTTACAAACTTTACAGTGACTATAATTCCATTAAATTATCACTACTCTCTGACGACCCGACGTGAATTTAAAACAACAAGGCTTTACCTTAGTTGAAGTGATGATTGCGTTAGCTGTAGTTTCTATTGGCTTATTAGCAACACTCTCGGCGGCAAATCAAGAAATAAACGGTGCCTTAATCACCCAAGAAAAAATGACTGCTTATTGGCTGATGCAAAATAAAATCACCGAAATTCATTTAGAGAATCAAACCACATGGCCTGCTATTAAGCATAATAAAGGCACGGATACTATTTTTGGACAATCATGGCGTTGGCAAACGGTGACTCAAAAAACAGATAATAAAAAAATACGCACCCTGAAAATTAGTTTATCGCCGTTAAGTAGTCCTATCAGTGATGAACCTGTCTTAGAACAAACTTTATATCTAGGAAAACCTTAATGCCCTACAAGCAAGGTTTCACGTTAATTGAATTGCTGATTGCCATTAGTATTCTCGCTATTCTTATGGCCTTATCGTATGCGGGCTTAAATAGCGTATTAATTAGCCATAAACACCTTACCGCACAACAAACACGCTTTAAAGAATTTAATTATACCTTTACTGAATTACACAATACCTTGCATCATATTACAGCCCGTCCTGTCAGTGATGCTTATGGCACCTTATTACCTGCGTTATCCTTAGATTATAATAATGGTCTGTCACTCAGTTTTACCCGTTTAGGTCGTCCTAATCCTTCAGGCTTGCAACGCAGTTCTTTGCAGCGTCTCCGTTATTTTATCGATGAAAATACCTTAAAAAAACAACTATGGTTATCACCTGATATCTCAGATGCCTCTTTATTTCAACAAAACGATTTGATTAATGACATCGAAACCATCGATATTACCGTGTTAGCTGACAATAAAACATGGTATCGAAACTGGCCACCTCAAGATGGACAACCGTTAAGCTTATTGCCTAAAGCAGTCAAAATAGCCATTACGCGTACCGATAAACGTGAGTTTATGCAGATTATTGAATTGCCCCGATGAAAAGCAAATCACAAACGGGTATTGCCCTCATTACTGCGATGTTAATTGTGGCACTCAGTACGATTATTGCGACTCAGATATTTTATCAACAGCAAATTAATCTACGCCGCACCTTCAATCAAATACAATCTTCACACATGTTTCAACTGTTTATCAGTGCCGAACAGTGGGCAAAAATAATTTTACAAGATGATTTAGAAAAAGAAAATAAAACCGATTCTTTGCTCGATGATTGGGCTCAAACTATGCCACCGATTGAAGCCGAAGGCGGACAATTTCAAGCGTCTTTGCGTGATGTGCAAGGCTGTTTTAACCTCAACAATCTGGTCATTAACGATCAAATACAAGCTGAACAAGTGACTATTTTTAAAGCCTTATTACAACAAAAAGCACTCAATGAACAATTACTGTGGAGTTTGATTGATTGGCTAGACAGTAATGATGAACCCACTGCTATGGGAGCAGAATGGGAAACTTATAGCCAATATACCCCACCCTATCGCACTGCCAATCAAGCACTCACTGAAATTCCCGAACTGCTCGCAGTTGCCTATTGGAATGCAGAGATTATTCGTACCCTGAATACCGATATTTGTGTATTACCTGCCCCGCCCGCTGTCAATGAATTTGGACGTTATACGTCCAAACAAAGCCAAGTCACGCCCTTAAATATTAATACGATTAGCCTCACACTATTAAAATCACTATCCAATAAAATGCTCACTGCGAATTTAGAAAAAATAATCATGCTGCAACAAGATGAAGGTTTTGCATCCGTACAAGATTTTTTTGATAAACTAGACGCCGATAATTCACAAACCCCTAAACTAAGTAGCACCTTGAAGGCCGATTTATTAAGTATTGATAGTCATTATTTTATGTTGCACTATACCGGCTGGATAGGAAATTTAGAGCAACATTATCATAGCCTACTATATCGTAATACAAAAATAGAAAGCCTTTATCGCTCACGGTCTTACTAATTGTTTCCTTCTTCACTCAAATCTTATTAATTTATGGATGCATTATTTTTTATAGAGCTACCTGAACAGGGTCTATTTGATGTTAATACCAAACTGCATTGGTATAAAAAAAACACGCAAACCAATTTAGTTTCGTCAGGTTATGAACCGTTAAATACGCTACAGCAATATGCTAAAGAGAGTCAGTGCATTGGCATACTGGCAGCCACATTGAGCTATGAAACCCAATCACCGCTTAATATTAAAAGTCGTAAGCAACGCGAACAAGCATTAGCCTATGATTTAGAAGAACAACTATCAGAAGATGTTGAATTATTGCACATTGCCTATCAAAAAAATGCTGAGAAAACACTCGATATTAATGTCATTAAAAAAAGTCTTTTAAAACAATTACTCGACACTTTATCAACAGCAGACATTGAATTACAAGCCCTGATTAGCGAAACGCAACTTTTAAATCAATTTACACCCGACTGGCTAATTTTACATCATGAAACACAATTACTATTAAAAACACCCACCACAAGCTACGCCTCTGAAACCGATAATTTAGGCGTGTTACTTGAGTTATTAGCTGAAAAAGAAAGTTTACCTAAAACCATTGATGTCTATAGTAATACCCCATCACTGACATTTGATAATTTACCCCTAACATTAAATACCAAGCCGATTGATACCCCTTTATTTAATCAGCTATGTGAACATTATCAACCCTCACTACTGAATATTTTACAGGGCGAGTTTCAAGCACATACTCAAAAAACATGGCGAACCATTCAACTAACGGCTATTGTCAGTTTTTTATTGATTGGCTCACTCACTGCGTTTCAACTATATCAAAATCAACAACTCAATAAACAAAGTGACCACTTAGAACAACAAAGCATTGCTCTTTACAAAGATAGCTTTCCCAAGGCTAAGCGTATTATTAATCCCTTATCTCAAATGCGTTCAGGTCTAAAATCCTTACAAAAAAATCAAACAAAACGTGATGGATTTTTTCCTTTATTAGCTGCATTATCACGGGCTACACAACAGCATAATGATATTAACTTAAGCCATTTTCAATTTCATAAACAAGCCTTACTCATTAGTTTATCTACGCTGTCTTTAGAGAAACTCGAATTATTTAAACATAGTTTAATGCAACAGAATATCAACGCTGAAATTTCCTCAGCGACCAAGGCTGATAACCGTGTCTTAGCACAATTAAAAATAACCGGCATAACGCGATGATATTAATTAAACAGTGGTTTCAACAAAAGAATAGCAGTGAACAAAAAATCATTGTCATAGGTAGTTTATGCAGTAGCTTGCTATTAATCTATGCGTTTATTTATTTACCGATTAGTCGTGATAATAAAGTGCTAACCAATCGTATTGCAAGTTACCAAACAGATTTACAGACAATGCAATCTTTAGCACAGCAAATTAAACGCTTAAATCCAGCTTCTACAACCGCTAAAAAGAAAGCCTTAAGTAATTCCAGTATTATGACGCTGGTTGAAAAAACCGCCAAGCAACAACATTTGAAAATCACGCAAATAAAACCTTTATCTCAAAAACGTTTACAGCTTATTTTAAATAACACCTCATTTAATGCGGCTATTCGCTGGCTTAATACCTTACAACAAAAACATACGATTAAAATCACTAAAATCACTGCTGACAGTCAGAAAGAGCTTATTAACCTTAAAATAATTATTAGCTATTAGTATGTTTAATCACACAAAAATAATTTTTTCCTATCTATTACTCTGCCTATTAAGCTTCAGTTTATTTTTTATTATCTTTACACCCACTCAGTTTATTAGCGATTATTTTTTAGACAAAAAAGCTAATAATGCATGGAAAGTCACCAATGAACAAGGTAATATTTGGCAAGGAAACTTAAATTTAACACATAAAAAAGGTTTAACCGCTAATATTAACTGGCTATTTAAACCCTTAAATTATTTTACTAATGATGTCGTGATAGCTATTAATCTCAACAATCAACACTCTAAACTCACACTAAACTCGCAGCTCAATAGCTTTGATCCTCAGTTTATATTGAACGGTACATTAGATGCAGCACATATAACACGCTCATATCCGCTTCCTCAGCATGCCAGCATGACAGGAACTATTACAATAAACGATTTATCATTTAATAATAATCCACCTTATTATATTCAATCAGGTAATTTATTATGGTCAGGTGGTAAAGTATCCGCAAATAGAAAAACTAATAAACTACCTAAACTAAATCTGCTACTAGAAACCGAACAGCAAGATTTAATCGTGAATATCCTTGAACATCGCACTCAATTAAACTTAATCAACATTCATGCTCATACCAACAAACAAGCTGATATTAAACTCTACCAACAATTGCTCACGTTAACAAAACAAGGGGCATTATCTGAACAGCCCACCGATGTTGTTATTCGCTTTACTGAAAAACTTAAGTTTTAATCCTTATGATCAATATCTCTCACTACAAAAAAACCCAACATAGTATCGCCATCATTGTATGCATTATTAGTATGTTTTATGCCGCACAATGGCTTTGGAAAACATTAACCCCTAATAATATTGCGAATACAACCGCTTCTTCAGCTGTCGTAAAATCTAAAAATGCGATTAAACATCACAGCTCTAAACAAACTAATAATGATATTCGCGATATACTGAGTGCTAATATTTTCAAACAAAAAACAAAAAATAAAGTTACAG
>CAJVYO010000092.1 GCA_913009515.1 uncultured Methylococcaceae bacterium | reverse complement strand
GATATATTTGCGAATAATATCAATGGGCAATGCCCCATAATTTTTTCTGAATAGAGGGGTAGCCTTTTTTCTTAATCAAAAGACTAGATGCACCTTTCAAGCTATTGACCCGTTTTGATAAAGTGATAGGATACCCTTCATGAAACCAATAATCAAAACCCTCTCCGTCAGAGTCCGAGACAAACACGCCAAACAATTACGTCAATGGGCTTTTGAAGTGAATCAGGTGTGGAACGCGGCTAACGAGGAATCTGCTGAATTTTCGTGGGTAGGTATTCCAGAAGTGGGTTTCATAAATTGCCAAACGTCTGAATTTGACTTAAACAAGTCATTAGTTGGGATACGCGCTGAACGCAATATGACGATTGGTGCGGCTACCGTTCAATCCACCATTGCACAACACGCAAAATCACGCAAACAGTTCAAGAAAAATAAACTGAATTGGCGTTGCTCAGGCGGTGCTAAAAAAGCACTTGGATGGATACCCTTCAAAGCGGCTGGCATTAAATGGGTAAATGGGTGCGTAAGGTTTTGTGGAAAGTTTTTTAACGTCTACGATTCTTACGGGCTTAGCCAATTTGAATTAGGGACAGGTTGCTTTAGCGAGGATTCACGCGGTCGGTGGTATTTCAATACCACCGTGAAAGTTGAGCCAATGATTAGACAAGCTGAAGGCGGTCAGATTGGGATTGATTTAGGGCTGAAAACAACGGCGACTTGTTCAAATGGCGATAGTTTAGCAAGGCAGGATTGCTATAGAAATTTAGAGTTAAAATTGGGCAAAGCACAAAGGGCTAAGAATAAAAAACGGGTTAAAGCCATTCATGCCAAGATAAAGAACACTCGCAAGGACGCAATCCATAAATTTACCCACAAAATAGTGAAAGAAAACAGTTTAATCATCGTTGGCAACGTCAGCGCGTCTGGTCTTGCAAAAACTAAAATGGCAAAGTCTGTTTTAGATGCAGGCTGGTTCATGCTGAAAACACAACTTGAATATAAGTCGATAGCGACGCAAGGCGTGTTTTTAGAAGTCAACGAAAGCTACACTACCCAAACTTGTTCGTGCTGTGGGCTGTGTAGCCAAAGTAGTCCGAAAGGTAGAGCAGGTTTGCGAATAAGAGAATGGACTTGTGCCGAGTGTGGCACAACGCATGATAGAGATATTAATGCAGCAAAGAACATTCTCGCGCTTGGGCATAAGCGTCTAGCAGTAGGAATCCCCTTCCTTTAGGGAGGGGAGGATGTCAACTATTAATATTAACCAATGGAAAATAAAAATTATGAAATTTAAAATAATCAGTGTTATTGCCGCCAGTTTTTTTATGTCTTCGGCGGTACAAGCAGAAGAGTGTTCATTAAGCTACACCATGAAAGGCTGGTCCGCTTTTTATAAAGCCTATTCTGGTACAGGGACAGTCACCTGCCCAAGTGGTAAAACAGCTAAGGTTAAGCTCAGTTTAAAAGGCGGTGGATTTACTTTTGGAGCTTCTGAAATTACCAAGGGTAAAGGACGCATTCACGGTGTGAATAAAATATCGGATATTTATGGGGGTGGCTTTGCAATAGGCGGTCATGCAGGTTTTAATAAATCTATTGAAGCGCGTATTGTGCCTAGAGGTTCTAGAAGTATTTCTTTATCAGGTAAAGGAACAGGCTATGACGTGGGCTGGTCTATGGGCAGTTTTAAAATTTCTAGATTTTAAACGTTAATAAATTCAGTACAAAATCTAATGAGCAATCGTAATAGTTTCGATGTCGTTGTTATTGGCAGTGGTATCGGCGGCTTAACCGCTGCGGGACTCTTGGCTAAAGCGGGTAAAAAGGTATTGGTGCTTGAACAGCATGATCGTGCAGGCGGATATGCTCATGGATTTAAGCGTAAAAAATACACCTTTGATGCGGGCGTTCATTTAACGAGTGGTTGTGCTGCACAAGGGTTTTCTGGTGGGCAAGTTATCTATAAAGTTCTACAAGCACTTAATGTCTACGAGTCCATTCAATTTATTAAGATTAATCCTTTTTCATTTATTGCTGCTCCTAATATTAAGACCCAATTGCCTTGTTCAATTAACGCTTTTGTTGAAACACTTAGTGAGCAGTTTCCAACTGAAGCGAAAGGCATTCATGACTTAACACATCTATGTTTGCAGTTAGCAGAGCAGGTTGCTAAGGCAGATGATGTGATGGCGACTTCAAAGTTGAGCCAGCCTGTATCTGAGTTAGATTTACTGATTAAATATCGACATAGCACGTTGGCAGATGTTTGGCAGGATTATATTAAATCGCCTGAATTGCGAGCGATTTTTGCAGCACTTTGGCCTTATTTAGGCTTGCCGCCTTCTAAAGTTTCTTTTATTTATTGGGCAAGCATGTTGATCGGCTATATTGAAGATGGTGCGTATTATTGTTTAGGCGGTTTTCAGGTTTTTGCCAATGCCTTGGTCAAGGGGTTAACTCAAGCGGGTGGCGAGATTCGTTTTAAATCTCCCGTACAGAAAATCAGTATTGAAAATAATCAAGTGCAGGCTGTGAAATTAAAATCTGGAGAAATAATCAATGCAAAAACGATTATTTCTAATGCGGATATGCGCCATACGGTACATGAGTTAGTGGGCGAGCAGTATTTTCTTAAACGCTATCTTTCCCGCCTCAATAGAATGCAATCCTCGTCGTCTATTTTTGTGGTGTATATTGCGACAGATTTAGATATTCAAGCGGCTGGCATACAGCATGAGTCTTTTTATTATGAACATTTAGACCATGAACTTAATTACTTAAATTCTCAGCAAGGTAAACTTTCATGGCTAAGTATTACCGTACCTACTTTAGTCGATGATTCATTGGCTCCTAAAGGAGAGCATTTAGTGATGCTGACCACTTTAGTCGATTTTAATTTTACTCAGAATTGGGCGGCGGAAAAACAAGCCTTTATCGATAAAATGCTGGATTTTGCAGATAAAAAAATCCCTAGCTTAAAGCAACATATACTACTTATAGAAGCAGGCTCTCCCGCTACTATGCAGCGATACACCTCTAATTATGAAGGGGCAGCGTATGGCTGGGATGTGACGCCTGCTCAAGTAGGTGCGAATCGAGCAGCCAATCAATCGCCGATAGCAGGGCTTTATTTTACTGGCCATTGGACAACACCGGGCGGTGGAATTTATGGCGTGAGTTATTCAGGAGTACAAACCGCACAAAAGATTTTAGGGTTAGCTCAGAAAAAATATTTATGGGCGGTGTGTACTGAATATTCAGATAATAAGTGATAGTGAGAAAAATGAATAATAGCTACGATGTTTTAATTATGGGCGGGGGTTTGTCCGGCTTAACCTTGGCGATTCAACTAAAAAGAAAGCTTAAAGACTTACGCATTTTAATAATCGAAAAAGCAACTCACCCAGCCCCTGATGCGGCACATAAAGTAGGTGAATCTTCTGTTGAAATTGCCAGTCATTATTTTGAACACGTATTGGGTTTACAAGCCCAACTAGAAAATGAATTACCTAAATTAGGGTTACGTTTTTTTTATAGTAATGGTAATAATCACGATATTGCACAGCGAATCGAACTAGGTCCCAATAAGTTACCAACGGCAAAAAGCTATCAACTGGACAGAGGGCTATTTGAAACCGCATTAGCGAAGCACTGTTTAATATTAGGGATTGATTTTCAAGATAATTGTAAAATTAAAGCGATTCAAATAGCGAAAGAAAATCATAGCTTAACGGTTGAGCATGAGGGGCAACAACAGTTCGTGACAGGCAAATGGCTGGTGGATGCCAGTGGGCGCGTGGGCTTATTAAAACGAGAATTAAAATTAGCGAAACCTGCGTATCATGATGTGAATGCTTCGTGGTTTAGGATTAATGCAGATATTAATATTGATAGCTGGTCTGATGATAAGGTATGGCAGATGAGAGTGACAGAGCCGCGTCGTTTGAGTACTAATCATTTAATGGGACATGGGTATTGGGTTTGGTTAATTCCTTTGTCTTCGGGTTCAACCAGTATTGGTATTGTTGCGGATGCCAAGATTCATCCTTATGCTGAGATTAATACTTTTGCACGTGCTCAACAGTGGTTAAAAAAATACGAACCACAATGTGCTGCGATGATTGAGGAGCAGTTGGAGCATTTTCAAGATTTCTTAACGCTTAAGCATTACTCGCATAATTGCAAGCAAATGTATTCTGCTGATGGCTGGGCTATTACTGGCGATGCAGGTGTCTTTTTAGACCCTTTTTACTCACCGGGCAGTGATTTTATTGCTTTAAATAATACGATTATTACTGATTTAATAACGCGATATTTTCAAAGTGAAGACATTGTAGATTTAACAACTCATTATGAAAAATTATTCCGTACACTGTTTTTAGCTTTTTCACCTGTATATGAAGATCAATATGTGATTATGTCCAATGCTAAGGTCATGAGCATTAAAATGATTTGGGACTATACGTTATATTGGAGTGGGGCGGCTTTATTATTTTTTCGTGATAAATTTTGTGACCAAGAATTTATGGGACAAGCCTTAAGTTTAATGCAGCAAATTTATCATTTAAATAGACATATGCAGAACTTTTTACGCCAATGGTCTCAAGTTGATATTCGAATAGATAAGGAAAGTAAATTATTTATTAATTACAGTAATATTTCATTTTTACAACAATTACATGATGATCTGATGAAAGAACAAACGGATGATCAAACTATGCAGCAATTAGTTAAAAATATTAATTTAATTGAAGCGCTTTCTAGTGAAATTAGTCATTATGCGACTGGATTATGTCCAGAGTTAAAAGAGCATAACCCACCTGTTATTCAAGAAAATATTTCAGGACATTTAACCGATGTTTTTGAGCAGTTTAAGCGTAAATATTCAGACCCCCTAAACTTATAAAAAACAAAAACTTAAAATGGTTAATTTCACTGAAAAAACAGATTATTACCGAATGTCATCTAAAATCAGGCTTTTTATGATGATTTCGATGAATTTTATCTTTGTAAGTCTTTGTTTTTATTTGTCAGAAGGGGGGCTAGGCTGAATACTTACGTATTCGGGGTGTAAATAAATACTAGTATGTTTTGAGCTTTAATTTTATTCAATCATAGCTTTAATGTCTGTTTTTATTGTTTCTAAAGAGTTTATATCGCTCCCTTGAATCCAGTTATTATTGTATTTAAAGTTAGCTTCAGATTTTAATTCTAGATTTGTTTTATCTAAATTAAACTTAATAGTAACTCGAGTCCTATAGTCATCTCTAACTATTCCTGTTGACTTGTAATTCCAGTGAGATCTTATGTATCCACTATTTTTATCCATCATAGCTACATCAAAATTTTTAGATATTATACTAAATATAATATTCCAGGATTTGTTGTAGTCTAAGTTATTTTGTAAATTAATTATTTCAAATATAGGTATAGAGGTTCTTTTAAAAGAGTCAGGATCTTTTTTTTCAGCATCAATGTTTATTTTGTTTAAATTAAAGTTTCTAACTCCTCCTTCTGATGTTAATGATACATTCATAGTTTCGTATCCATCTTTCATAATAGACAGGTCAACATCTCTCCCAAATGAATTTTTATACCTAATCATTGTGGGTGTTTTCCCTCTAGGAATGGTATTTACAAATATATTTGCATTAGATGGTGTTGATGTTATTGTATATGCTGTTGAACAACCTGTTATAGCTAATGAAATTAATGGTATTGTTAATAAAATATTATTTTTCATTTGGTGTATTCCATTTTTTTAATTAAAAATTATTACTCTGTTGTTTTTTGAAGTTATAAAAAATTCTATTTTCTTTAAATTCCAGTAGCTTATTAATATAGTAAAGCAGTTTAAATAAGCGTAAGGGCATTTTAATATTTGGATTGGCACAGGCATCACCCGCTAAGACAGAAATAACCGCCGATTTTACTTTTTGTTTTACAGGGTGTTGGCTGGCTTCATCGGAAGCCATTAATAGTTTATGTAAGGCAGGGCTGTTAAAGCGATAAATAAACCAACTAAACGCCTTTATTTCTTCGTGTACAGTGTGTTCAAATTGCTGAAGAAGTTGCTGTTTATTATGGGGATGATTGAGTAATTCATCGACCATATCGGCAGCGTGAATTGCACTTTGCATAGCTAAATAGATACCGCTAGAAAAAACAGGGTCAACAAACGCATAGGCATCCCCAAGCAATAAATAACCTTCACCATACATTTGAGACGAACTATAAGAATAGTTGGCTGCTGCTTGTACTTTATTTATTCGCTGAGCAGATTGCATACGTGTCGCAACATCAGGAATAAGTTGTAGTGTTGCCTGTAAAAAATCATCTAGCGAAGTATCACGTAATTTAAAATACTTTGGCCAACAGACCGCACCGATACTGGTAGTACCATCTTTTAAAGGAATCATCCAAACCCAGCCATACTTAAACCAATAAAGACTAATATTGCCTTCATCTTTACCTGTTTTACGGCTAACGCCACTAAAATGAGCATACATCGCTGCCATATTATGCTGCGTATTTTTTCGCTTAACTTTTAATTGTTGGGCTAAAACAGTGTCTCGTCCTGACGCATCAATCACATAGTTGGCTTGAAAAATATGCTGCTGACCTTGCTCATCTAAAGCAGTGATAGTTTTAATAGGCTTATCTATAGCGACATGCTTAACGGTCATGCCTTCTAGGGTAGTTACGCCTTTTTTCTGGCAATTTTTAAATAGTATTTGGTCAAATTCAGCACGCTTTACTTCATAAGCAAAGTCTTGCTGACTGTTAGTGGCTTTTGAAAAATAAAAGGTATCTTGGCTAAGTGGTGTGTCTAATGAATTAAATTCAGCGGCATATTTTTTAAGCCCAATTTTATCTACCTGCTCTAATACACCTAACTTATCTAAAATAGGCATATTGGCTGGCAATAAGGATTCACCGACATGAAAGCGAGGGTGAT
>CAJVYO010000091.1 GCA_913009515.1 uncultured Methylococcaceae bacterium | reverse complement strand
TCGGAAGTGGCTATTATTTCATTGAGTGGCATTGTGTATTCTGCATCGGTGAGAATTGGCGGCGACCGTTTTGATGAAGCGATTATTAATTATGTGCGTCGTAATTACGGTACTTTAATTGGTGAAGCAACGGCTGAAAAAATTAAACATGAAATTGGTACCGCGTATCCGGGTAGCGAAATTATGGAAATTGAGGTGAAAGGGCGTAATTTAGCAGAAGGCGTACCGCGCGGATTTACCTTGAATAGCAATGAGATTTTAGAGGCCTTACAAGAACCTTTATCAGGTATTGTGGGTGCGGTAAAAGTAGCCTTGGAACAAACCCCCCCTGAATTAGGGGCTGATGTAGCAAATCGCGGTATTGTTTTAACCGGCGGTGGAGCGTTATTAAAGGATATTGACCGTTTAATTGCTGAAGAAACCGGTTTGCCGGTTTATATTGCCGATGATCCATTAACCTGTGTTGCTCGTGGCGGGGGTATGGTATTGGAATCATTAGATAAAAAAGGTTTATCTGCTTTTTCATTGGAATAGTATAAGTAATCCTCATTTTAAATTTTATAGTATGTAGGCTAAAACCATAAAACTTTTATTTGCCACCCGTTCATCGATTAATCTACGTTTTTTGATGGCGGTATTGTTATCAATTTTAGTATTATCAATAGACCAGTATACGGATAAATTAAAGTCGTTTAGAGGCTATGTTTCATTATTAATTGTGCCGTTACAATACGGTGTAGATTTACCTATCAGTAGTGTTCAAAATTTATCTGATTTTCTATTAAGTTATCAATCCTTGCATGACAAATATACGGCGTTACAAGCAGAGCAAGCGAATAATCAATTAAAATTACTTAAGTTTTCTGCCTTGGAGCAGGAAAATATTCGTTTACGTACCTTATTTGAGAGTTCGTTTAAATTGGGTGAGCAAGTGTTAGTGGCGGAGTTGGTATCGGTTAATTTGGCACGCTATGAACATCAAGTGTTAGTTAATAAAGGCGAGCGTTTTGGCGTGCATGAAAAACAGCCTGTTTTAGATGCATTGGGCGTGGTCGGACAAGTCACCAATGCTCTGCCATTGACATCAGAAATTATTTTAATCACCGATCCAAATCATGCCATTCCTGTGCAGGTCAATCGCAATGGCTTGCATACCATTGCTTTAGGCAGTGGCCAACTCAATAAACTTATCTTACCTTTTTTACCCAATAATGCAGATATTGTGCCGGGTGATTTATTAATTACTTCAGGATTAGGCGGCGTATTCCCGCAAGGTTATCCGGTTGCGGAAGTAGTGAGTTTTACGGTTCAGCCTGATAAACCGTTTGCGATTATTGAAGCCAAACCGAAAGCCGCTTTAAATACCAGTAGAGAGCTATTAATTGTGTGGAAAAACCAATCGATGATTCCTTTAGGCAGTAAATCAATGACGGCAACAGATTATGCTGAGGATTAGCCATAATAACACCTTAATATATTGGTTATCTGTCGGTGTCGCAATGGCATTGACCATTATACCGTTACCCTTTGCATCATTGAATTTAATGCCGGATTGGGTGTTGTTGGTGTTGATTTATTGGAGCTTAGGAAGGCCTGAAGATTTTAATATTGATAAAGCTTGGTGTGTGGGCATCTTGATCGATGTCTTGTCGGGTCAATTATTAGGCCAGCATGCACTGGCTTATGTGATGAGTCTTTTTTTAGTGCTTAAGCAGCATAAAATGATTCGTCAATTTTCAATTATTCAGCAAAGCCTGGTCTTGGGGCTTATTTTATTTGTGGCTCAGGTGGTTTTATTTTGGATTGTGCATATTAATCATGATATTTCGTTGAGTGCTTTTCTATGGCCGGTTTTGACGGGTATTTTATGTTGGCCGTTGGTGTTTATTACTTTAAATAAAGTACGCACTTTATTGTAATGCGCCGCCATCAAACCGTTAAAGATGTTAGAAATCGATTTTTAGAGAATAGAATTTTTTTAAATCGTATTGTGGTGTTATTTTTTTTTATTCTCGTGTTAATAACCGGTTTAATTATGCGTTTGGTTTATCTGCAGATAGAAGGGCATAGTAAGTATAAAAATATGGCCACGCATAATCGCATTAAAGTGATGGCGATTCCGCCTACGCGCGGTATTATTTACGACCGTAAAGGGCATGTGTTAGCGGAAAATCTACCGAGTTATAATTTAGAAGTTATTCCCGAACAAGTGGATGATTTAGACGAAACCTTAGCGCGTTTACAGCAATTATTGACAATTCCAGCTGAAAAAATAGCGGCTTTTAGAAAGCAAGTTCGACGTTATAAACGTTTTTCCAGTGTGCCTTTATTGTTGCAATTAAGTGATGAAGACGTGGCACGATTTGCTGTGCATCGTCATACCTTTAAGGGGGTTGATATTCAAGCCCGTTTGATACGACATTATCCGTATAAAGATTTAACCGCTCATGTGGTGGGTTATTTAGGGCGGATTAATGATAGGGAATTAAAAGTGTTATCCAAAGAAGATTATCGCGGTATTCACTCTATTGGCAAGGTGGGTTTGGAGCGTTCTTATGAAACCACTTTGCGAGGCACTTCTGGCTATGCTGAAATTGAAACCAACGCCCAGGGCCGCCCGATTAATGAATTAGAAAAGATTAATTCGATTCCGGGGGATGATATTTACTTGACCCTGGATATTGATTTGCAAAAAATTGCGTATGATGCTTTGGGTGATTATAACGGTGCGGTAGTGGCTTTGGAAATCTCAACAGGCGGGGTGTTAGTGCAAGCCAGTAAAGCGAGTTTTGATCCAAACTTATTTGTCTCGGGTATTAGTTATGCGGATTATGCGGCTTTAAATGATTCTAAAAATATGCCCTTGTTTGATCGGGTATTAAGAGGTCAATATCCACCAGGTTCTACCTTAAAGCCTTTTGTGGGCTTGGCAGGCTTAGAGCATAATATTACCACCTTTCAAGAGACCTTATTTTGTCCTGGATTTTATCAATTGCCTAAAAAAGAGCATAAATATCGCGATTGGAAAAAGTGGGGGCATGGACATGTGAATTTAGATAAGGCCATTATTGAATCCTGTGATGTGTATTTTTACGATATGGCACTGGCATTAGGTATCGATAAGTTATCGCATTTTTTAAAGAAATTTGGCTTTGGAGCAAAGACAGGCATTGATTTAAAAGGTGAAAAAGCAGGCTTAATGCCGTCAAGAGAATGGAAACGAGAGCATCGAAAAAAGGGTTGGTATCCGGGTGAAACATTAATTACCGGCATTGGCCAAGGTTTTACGCAGGTAACACCGATGCAATTAGCGAGAGCGACCGCGACACTCGCAAATAAAGGTCAAGTAGTGACACCTTATTTAGCTGAGCATATTGAGTTAGCTGATAAAAAACAGGTGTTAGCCCATGCTGAGCCGGAAAATTTGAATTTAATGCCTGAAAATGTAGCTTATATTAATGAAGCAATGATGCATGTGGTGCATTCATCGAAAGGCACGGCAAGACGTATTGCAAAAGATATTGATTATAAAATTGCCGGAAAAACCGGCACGGCACAGGTGTATTCTATTAAGCAAAATGAATCCTATAATGAAGATGAAATTGAATTTAATATGCGTGATCATGCGTTATTTATCGCCTTTGCACCGGTTGATAACCCTAAAATTGCAGTGGCCGTGATTGTGGAGCATGGCAGCCATGGTGGTTCTGTTGCAGCCCCTATTGCCGCTAAAGTTATGAAGCAGTATTTGGCTGAAGTTGCGTATTAATGAAGATAGAAACTCGCCCTGAACAATTCAAAGAGCATTCTTTTGTCGGTGTTTTTTTACGTAAATTACATTTAGATATTCCGCTGTTAATGGCTTTAATACTCTTATTAGTGTTAAGTTTTATGATGCTTTATAGCTCTAGTGGTAAAGATTGGGGCTTGTTAACACGGCAGGCGAATCGGGTTGGTTTTGCGATGGTCTTGATGGTGATATTAGCGCATATTAATCCACGACAATTTCAGCGATTTAGTATTGGTTTATATTTAATGGGCGTGGGATTTTTAATCGCGGTTTTAGTGGTCGGGGATGTGGGCAAGGGGGCACAGCGTTGGTTGTATATCGGCTTTCGTTTTCAGCCGTCAGAAATGATTAAATTAACCACGCCGATGATGGTGGCTTGGTATTTGTCAGGACATGAACTACCGCCTCGTTGGCGACATATAGCGGTAGCGACCGCCTTAATATTATTGCCGACGATATTAATTGTACGCCAACCTGATTTAGGCACCTCATTATTAGTCGCCAGTTCGGGGATGTCGGTGTTATATTTTTCAGGCATCTCATGGCGATTCCTAACGGGCGTGATAAGTGCTTTATCTATTTTTGCTCCGGTGTATTGGCAGTTTTTTATGCGTGAATACCAAAAAGACAGAGTGACTACTTTTTTAAATCCTGAAGCTGACCCACTAGGCAAGGGATACCATATTATTCAATCGAAAATTGCCATTGGTTCGGGTGGCGAATATGGCAAGGGTTGGCAAGAAAATACCCAATCGCATTTAGAGTTTTTACCTGAAAGTTCAACCGATTTTATTTTTGCAGTGTTTGCGGAAGAGTTTGGCTTGATGGGCTGTTTATGTTTATTAAGTTTATATTTATTTATTATCGTACGGGGATTTTATATTGCCGTACAGGCTCAAGATACTTATGGGCGCTTATTGGCGGGTAGTTTGGTGTGTACCTTTTTTGTGTATGTATTTGTCAATATCGGCATGGTGATTGGTATTTTGCCCGTAGTGGGCGTGCCATTGCCGCTGATTAGTTATGGCGGGACTTCAATGGTGACTTTATTTGCAGGCTTTGGCATGTTGATGTCTATTCATACCCATAAAAAGATTTTACCCAGTTAAGAATGCTGATAACCATCGGTATTTTTGGCGACCCATTGTTGCTGATTATTGGCTAATTGTTCTTTTTTCCAGAACGGAACTCGTGATTTTAACGCTTCCATAATGAAACGGCTGGCATCAAATGCATCGCCACGATGACTAGACCAAACAGCCACTAATACTAAACTATCATCAGGTGAAACTTTGCCAATTCGATGAATAATGAGGCTGTCTAATAATGCCCATTGTTGCTGGGCTTCGCTCACTATTTTACCTAATTGATTTTCAGTCATTTTTGGGTAATGCTCCAAGGTCATGCTTTGAACGGTTTGCCCCTCGTTAAAATCACGCATAGTCCCAATAAAAAGACTGGTTGCTCCAAATTTTCCCTGTAAACCTGATTGTTGTGCTTGGTGCTGTTGAATTTCAGTATAAGGGTTGAAAGCGTTTGCAGTTATTTTAATCATGACTAACCACCAGTGACCGGTGGAAAAAAAGCCACTTCATCATTGTCGATAACGGAATGGCTTAAATCGACGTATTCCATATTTACCGCGGCTAAGGTATTGCTTGGTATGGTTAAGTCTGGATTGGCTTGTTGCCATATATCGATGACTGAGACAGTGCTTGTGGGGGTGGGGAGCAAGGTTTCACTATGACCGAGTAACTCTTTTAAACTGGCGAAATAAACAACTTTTATCGACATAAGTATATATTCAAGGGATTAAAAAATAGATAATAGCGTCTATTTTTACACTTTTAGCGATTAATTTATATTTTATGACAACATTAACTCATTTTAATCAATCCGGTGAAGCGCATATGGTTGATGTTGGTGATAAAGCCAGCACATCACGTATTGCGATAACCTCAGGTATCATTGAAATGCTACCCAGTACTTTGGCTTTAATTGAATCGGGTGAGCATAAAAAAGGTGATGTATTATCAATTGCCCGTATTGCTGGGATTATGGCGAGTAAACGTACCGCAGATTTAATTCCGTTATGTCATCCGTTGCCTATTACCCATGTTGAAGTGAATTTTGAAATAGATCAATTAAATAGTGCTATTCAATGTCAGGTGATAGTAAAAACCAAAGGACAAACAGGCGTTGAAATGGAGGCTTTAACGGCAACCCAAGTGGCGTTGTTAACTATTTACGATATGTGTAAAGCGGTTGATAGGGGTATGGTTATTCAAGGTGTGCAATTAGATGCAAAATCAGGGGGTAAATCAGGTCATTGGCAGCGTGAATAAACTTGAATTATTTTATTGATGCAATATTGTCGGCAGGGCAGTTGGTATTAAGCTTTGATGAAGGAATTTATGCGGTTGTTTGGGTGTCGTTACGTTTAGCCTTGTTAGCCACACTGATTGCATCGATTATTATTATTCCTGTCGGTATTATCGTTGCCGTGAATGCTTTTTATGGCAAACAATTTTTATTACAGTGCCTAAATACGTTAATGGCGATGCCAACAGTGATGATTGGTTTAGTTTTTTATGGTTTATTGAGTCGGCGCGGAGTGTTGGGTGAATATGGATTACTTTATACAGAGACCGCGGTTATCTTGGGTGAGATTTGTTTAATTATGCCGATTATTTTAAATATGACCATTGTTGCCATTCAATCAGCTGATGGACGATTAGTGACCACCTTAAAATCATTAGGCGCAACGCAGACACAATTAATTTTGCCATTATTAAGGGAACGACAAGGGGTTATTCTTGCCGCGGTAGTGACAGGATTCGGGCGTGCCATCGGCGAGGTAGGTGCAGCGATGATGTTGGGCGGTAATATTCAAGGTTCAACACGCACTATGACCACCGCGATTGCATTGGAAACCAGCAAAGGTGAGTTTGAGCTGGGGCTTGCTTTGGGGATGGTATTATTACTGATTGCGTTTATGGTCAATTTTATTTTTCAATATTTGAATCGTTAGTATTGTCGCTGTCATTGGTAAATGATTCATAGAGCATACAGGCAACACCGACACAAATTGCGGAATCAGCAATATTAAAGATCGGCCAATGATGAGTTTGATAATAAACATCTAAAAAATCAATAACGTAGCCATACAGCAC
>CAJVYO010000090.1 GCA_913009515.1 uncultured Methylococcaceae bacterium | reverse complement strand
TAACCACTTAAACCCAAGGCATCAATCTCATTTGCAGGCTGTACATTTTCTTTGCCAACTAATTCAGCATAGCCTTCTGCATCACGCTGATACACTGCCCAATAAATTTCATTCATACGCGCATCAACAGCGGTAAAAATCGTGTCATGCGTCGTTTTTTGCAAACATGCCTGACTAATCGCAGCAAGCGTCGATACCCGTACCACAGGCAAATCCGCGCCATAAGCGATACCTTGAATAATGCCCGTTGCAATACGAATACCAGTAAATGAACCCGGTCCACAACCAAAGGCTAAGCCATCAAGTTGTTGCGGACGTAATCCCGCTTCCGCCATTAATTCATCAATCATCGGCAAAACTAACTGCGTATGAATCCGTGGTGCAAGTTGAAATCGCTCTTGTATTTCACCATCAATATATAAAGCGGCTGAACACGCTTCTGTTGCGGTATCAACCGCTAAAATTTTCATTTAGCCATTAACCGCTTCAATTACCGCTTCATAATCAGGCTCATGAGTGATTTCTTTGACTAATTCAGTATAAATCACTTCATCCTTATCATTGATAACCACCACCGCTCTCGCTGTTAAGCCAGCAAATAAACTATCGGTAATTAATACCCCGTAATCCGTCGCAAAACGTGAGCGAAAACACGATAACGGTATTACATTTTTTAGACCTTCCGATTCACAAAAACGCCCTTGTGCAAATGGCAAATCTGCTGAAATCATCAGTACTACCGCATTATCAAATTTATTCGCCTTTTCATTAAAGGCTCTGGCAGATGCCGCACAAACAGGCGTGTCTAAACTAGGTACAATATTCAGTATTTTTAATTTTCCTGAATACGTTGCCAGATTAACCTCTCCTAAACGACCATCAACTAAATCAAACTTCAGGGCCTTGTCACCCACACGCGGCAATTCACCGCAGGTATTAATCACCATAATATCTTTAGCAGGTTTAAACGTTAGTTGTGCCATAGTTATCGCTCTCGTTTAGCTTTACGTTGTAAGGATTTTTTCTTTTCTTTGTAATGGGCGACCAAACGCTTACGCTTGTGCAATTGTCGATCACTAAGTTTATTTTTAACTTCTTTAAACGGATTTTTCGCTGATTTAAACACAATACGCACCGGCGTGCCTTCTAAGCCCAGTTTATCCCGATAATAATTCATTAAATAGCGTTCGTAGGCAGCGGGCAACAAATCAGTTTGATTACCATGCACGACAATAACGGGTGGATTACGCCCTCCCTGATGAGCATGTTTTAATTTAATCCGTCGTCCATTTATCATCGGTGGCTGATGAGCTGCCACTGCATCTTTTAAAATTTGCGTTAATACCGACGTGGACATATCCACCATCGCCGCATCATATAACTTATGCACCACATCAAATAACACCCCCACACCACTACCGTGTAAGGCTGAAATAGGATGTTTTTCAGCAAAACTTAAAAACGGCAATTTAACGTCTGTCTGGCGTTTAATCAATTCACGCTGGGTAACACCCAAACCATCCCATTTATTAAAACCGATAATCAAAGAGCGTCCTGCCTCCAATACCATGCCTAATAAATGGGCATCTTGGTCGGTAATCCCTTCACTCGCATCAATTAAATAAATCACCACATTGGCTTTTTCTACTGATTGCAATGCCTTAATAATACTGAATTTTTCCACCACCAACGAGACTTTGGCACGGCGACGCATGCCTGCAGTATCAATTAAGGTATATTTTTTACCATTACGTTCAAACGGAATATACACACTATCGCGTGTTGTACCCGCTTCATCAAACACCACTACGCGTTCTTCGCCTAAAATACGATTAACCAACGTTGATTTACCCACATTTGGACGACCCACTACCGCAATCGACACGCCATGCTGTTTGATTTGTTCATCTAAATCAATCGGTTCTGCATCGGGCAATAAGGCACTGACCTTTGCCAATAAATCACCGACATTACGCCCATGAGTGGCCGCAATCGAAATCGGATTACCAATACCGAGCTGATGAAATTCAGCGGTAGCGACATCGGCATTAATGCCATCAATCTTATTAGTAATTAATAAAATGGGTTTACTTAAACGGCGTAACATTTCCGCAATCGCCGCATCGGCACTATTCATACCCTCACGTGCATCGACTAAAAATAGCACGATATCCGCTTCTTCTAATGCCAGTTCGACTTGACGTTTCGCCACCGCATCAATACCATCGACATCATCGGTAATACCACCGGTATCGACGACTAAATAGGCTCTATCGCCCCGTTTCACACGCCCATATTTTCTATCGCGGGTTAAGCCTGGATAATTCGCCACCAAAGCATCACGGGTACGGGTTAAATAATTAAATAAGGTCGATTTCCCAACATTGGGACGACCGACTAACGCAATAACAGGTAATGTCATTCTTTTTCCAAAATAATAATATATCCGCCTATTATCGCATATTGGTTATAATTAATTGAATGCAAAGCACATACTTAACAATAATAGAAGCATTCAGTCTATCACTAAATAACTTCTATAAGTTATGAAACTTTCAAGGAAATCATGAACTATACTGAAATTTTAAATGCCTTAAATACGGCGACTCTTTTTGATTTACACCGATTAAAATCAATAATTCAATTAGAACTTAAAAATCCTGACCGCATAAAAATTGTAGCCGCTCATGTAAAACCAAAACAAAATATCACTTATTTTGACCCTGACACCAATGATTTAATTGAAGCTGTGGTCATTAAAACAATGAAAACACGCTGTCTTGTTAGAAACAAGCTAGATCAAAAGCGTTGGAATATTCCTTTTTATTATATTAATTTGGAAGATGTTGACACTAATATTTATCAAAAAAAATCACAGCAAGGCCTGTCGAAACAAACTTTAAAAATAGGTGATACAGTTGGATTTAAAAATAAACAACACGAAGATACCTACGGTCAAATTATCCGTCTCAATCCAAAAACAGTCACTATCATTGTCAGTCCAGACGATACATGGCGAGTTTATTATCAACATTTATTTTCTGTGTTAGATGCTGACACAAGCAATACAGATTATCTGCCTAATATTCCCTAAAACAACAGCGCCTTTACCGCAGCTAATTCACCATCCGTCGCATAAACATACACGATATTATCAATGATAACAGGCTGGGCGATAATCGGTTCATCGGTAATTTCAATCCGCGCCAATAAACGCCCATCAGTTTTAGATAGCCAATGTAAATAACCTTCAAAATCACCTACGACGACATAATCACCATAAATAGCGGGCTGGGAAAGCTGGCGTTGATGTAAATCGGTTTGTTTCCAATATGATGCCCCATTACGCTGGTCGAGTTGCCACATATCGCTACTCGCATCACTTAAATATAAATAACGCTCGTCAGCCGTTAAACCATAAAGGCTTGAAATGGCTTCATTACGCCATAAAATATCACCATCCAAAGCACTGGCTGCATTAATACCGCTGTTATAACTACCGATAAAAACCGTATTATCTTTTAAAATAGGGGTGCCATTTAAATCTGTTAAGCGTTCAACTTCAGAACGGCCATGCGGAACCGCAACACTGCTTTCCCATAAATAACCCCCATCGACTGTTTTTAACGCCGCTAATTTACCATCAGCATAGGCAATAATCATCACGTCATCTTTAACGACCGGTGAGCCATTACCACGAATACTTAAAGCAGGCGTATGATGACCGACTGTCCATAACAGCTTACCATCCGCTTTATTCAAGCTGCTCACTTGACCATCAACACTACGAACCACCACGCTATTATCAACAACTAAGGGCAATGCTAATACTTCACTGGAAACCGTCTGTTTCCAAATTGCAGCCCCTGTCTTAGCATTCAACGCTAATACTTCTGCTTTACTGGTGCCGACCAACAGCATCTCACCTGCAATAACCGGCCCCGATGAAATGGCTAAATCAGTCTCTACTTCCCATAATAATTCACCATCCAGCCTATTACGGGCTTGGATTAAACCATCATGGTCAGCAATAATGACTTGCGTCTCATTCACAGCAGGCACTAAATTTAAATTTAATTCGTCTGTGCCTAAACCATCCGATTCATCCCAAATGATGTCTAATTTTATTTCAGCCTGATAATCGGTTAATTCAGCAGGGGGTTCAGCATTATCCCCATCACTAAATAACTCATCAATCGCATCACCCATAGGCTGAAATGTCGCACAGCCTGAGACACTTGCCACACATAAGGCAGTGATTAAACCGCGTTTTAAACCCTCGATTAGCACCGTTTTATCCTTCCGCTAAACTTAAATCATCTAATTTAAACTGTAATAAAGGTGAACTCGCCCCTGCTTTTAAAGCGGCTTGATAGGCTGTTCTGGCTTCACCAATCCGTGCCATCGCCACGTATAAGTCACCTTTTAATTCTTCGTAAATACCTTCAAAACCTTCTATTGTTGCTTGGTCAACCCCTGCAATCACTTGTAAGCCCTGTTCATAGGTTTTATCTGCAAGCAACACCCGAATTAAACGCGTCCGTGCAATATGTTGAATGGTCATATCATCAGTGATGCTCATCGCCTGTGATAATAAGGCTTGTGCACCTTTTAAATCTTTCTGCTCTACTTTATCTTTTGCTTCAAATAACAATCCATAGGCACTATAAGCGGTTGCACTAAAATTAACGCTCAGTTTTCCCGCTAATTTTTCAACAGATTCATCTTTATCTGCAACATCCGCTTTAAGTAGTTTTTCATAGATGCCAGATGCTTGCTGCATTTTATCTTTTTGGTAGCTTTCCCAAAAATTCCAGCCACCCATAATCACAATTGATGCAATCGTGCCGCTAATTACCGAGGACTTATTCTCTTTCCACCAGCCCTTTAAGGCTTCAACTTGCTCTTCTTCAGTATCGTAAATTTCCATTATCGTCCTTTTATTTATTTAATAAGCTGATGAGTTCTGCTGATGATAAAGTCTGCTGTTCATCTTGCGTACGCAAAAATTTAACACCAACCACTTCATTATTAACTTCATCTTCACCTAAAATTAACGCGTAATCCGCACCACTTTTATCGGCTTTTTTAAACTGACTTTTAAAACTACCACCGCCGCAATGCATTTGTAATTTTAACTGCGGTAAAGCATCACGCAATTTTTCTGCCAATACCAACCCCGCTTTTTCAGCCACGTCACCGACTAAAATTAAATAGGCATCCACAGGTTTAACAGCTGTTGTATCACCACAGGCTTCTAATAATAGTAATAAACGCTCCATACCCATTGCGAAACCCACCGCATGATTGGCTTTACCGCCTAACTGCTCAATTAAACCATCATAACGTCCACCCGCACAAATTGTGCCTTGCGAGCCTAATTCAGTGGTTACCCATTCAAATACGGTTTTACTGTAATAATCTAAACCTCTGACTAATCGTGGGTTTAAAGTATAAGCAATATTTAACGCCGTTAAACGCGAGGTTAAGGTTTCAAAATGTGCCTTACTTTCCTCGCCTAAAAAATCTATTAAGCTCGGTGCATTTTCAACCAATACCTTCATAGCAGGATTTTTAGTATCTAATATACGTAAGGGATTTTTATGTAAACGACGTTGACTATCTTCATCGAGCAATTCAGGCTGTTGCTCAAAATAGGCAATCAATTTATCTCGATAAACCGCCCGTTCTTCAATCGTGCCTAACGAATTTAACTGTAATTCAACCTTATCTTGAATGCCTAAACGCTGCCAAAAACGATGACTGAGTAAAATTAATTCCGCATCAATATCTGCACTCGCCATGCCATAGGTTTCAACACCCAGTTGAATAAACTGACGATAACGTCCTTTCTGCGGACGTTCATAACGAAACATTTGTCCATAATACCAAAGCCTATGCACTTGATTATGTAATAAACCATGTTCTAAACACGCTCGCAAACAACCAGCGGTGCCTTCAGGACGCAGCGTTAACGAATCCTCATTTCTATCATTAAAGGTATACATTTCCTTTTCAACAATATCCGTGACTTCACCGATAGAACGTTTAAATAACTCTGTTTTCTCCACAATTGGCAGCCGTATTTCACTGTAACCATACGCCGCTAAAACCTCACGTAATTGCTGTTCAACAAATTGCCATTTGGGAGTTTGTGTAGGTAAGACATCATGCATGCCTCGAATTGCTTGAATTGTGTTCGCCATAATCTATCGTTAATAATGTCGTTTTAAAGTTTCTGCGTACTGTGAAAAAGGATAACGGCGAATTAACTCTAACTCGTATTTTTCAACCATCTTTTTATCCCCTAACGCTTGTTCTATTTTAATTGCTTGCTGCAATCCTGCTAGTGTATGCCCTGCTGCGGTTAAATAACGTTCAATAAAACCTCGTGCAGACATAAAATCTTGCTTAGAAACTCGTATTTTCGCCATCGCTAACAAGCAAGGCGTATAATCCGCTTTTAATTGTAAGGCTTGATAAAATTTTATTTCCGCTAATTTAGGCTGTTGTTTTTGTAAATCTTCATTGCCCAAATAATAATACGCCACCCATTTATTTTTAAAAAACGGGGCCTTTATAATTTTATTAAATGCCAATAACGCCTCTTCTTTACGCTGTTGCCCCAATAAAAAAACCGCATAATCCGTTAAAATATTAAAATCAGTCGGTGCCAATAGCATTGCTTTATCAAAATAAAATTGCGCTTTTTCAGGTAAATGGCGACGTACATAAATCAACGCCATCACTTGATAAGTCATCGCATTTTTAGCATCAATCTCTAACGACTTTTTTAAGTTATCTTCGGCATATTCATAGCGTCCCAATTTATAATACGCTAAGCCTAATTCCGTAAGTGTCTTGGCTTTTTCTTTTAAAGGACGCTCTACCTCTACTGCTTTTTCAGGTTCCACATAAACAGTCGCTTTATCATCTGTTGCGGCACATGCCGTTAGCAAACAACAAGCAATTATGGCACTTACTTTTAACGTCACTGTACGCCCTCCGCTGCTTTTAATTTTTCTGCACGACGACTTTT
>CAJVYO010000089.1 GCA_913009515.1 uncultured Methylococcaceae bacterium | reverse complement strand
AAAGTTGAGCCGTGGATGGGGTCGGTATTGGATAGTATTGATTTTTTAACCGATGATGATCGCGAAGGCTTTGAAAAAAATGTGAGCCGAGAATTATTGTTTAATAAAATAAAATTAAAATCGACCACCTTTATGCGTGGCCGTTCATTTGCCAATAAATATTTTATTATTGATGAAGCACAAAACTTAACCGCACATGAAATGTTAAGTTTAATTTCACGTTCCGGTGATGGCACAAAAGTGGTGGTGATTGGTAATTTAAAACAAATTGATACCCCTTATTTGACCTCCTCAACCTCAGGTTTAGCCTATGTGGTGGATAAAATGAAAAGTTGGCAACATTCAGCGCATATTACCTTAAAACATGTTGAGCGTTCACGCCTCGCCACATTTATTGCTGAAAATTTTTAAGCGTATTTTTATGAAATTTCCCCAGTCTTTAGCTACAAAGAGTTTATCATTGATGGTTGCTGCATTACTTGTCCCCGCTGTGTATGCAGATGAGCAGGTGCAGTTAGAGAAAATAACCATTGAAGATGATTATGCACAAGGTTATGGCTTATTAACCAGTCAAACTAAGCCTCATGCACGCAGTGTAATATCGAAGCAAGCCATTGAGCAAAAAAGCACTTTAAATAACGCCTATCAAGCGATGGATTTATTACCAGGGGTGAATACCTTTAGCCATGATGCCTCGGGTTTATTTGGCGGTGGTTTGCGGATACGGGGGTTTAATAGCGATCAGATTGGCATCAGTATTGATGGCGTACCCATGAATGATGCGGGTAACTTTGCGGTGTATGCATCGGAATTGGTGGATTTAGAAAATTTACAATCGCTTACGGTGATGCAGGGCGGCAGTGATATTGATGCACCGATGGTAGGCTCTGTTGGCGGTTCGGTTGGTTTAGCAACCACCCAGCCGCTTGATGAAATGCGTTTTCGGGTACAGCAAAGTTATGGGACTGAAAATGCGTTTAAAACTTTTTTACGGGCGGATACCGGTTATTTAGGCGATAAACGCTTTAAAGCTTTTATCTCGGTGTCTAAAGCGAAGTCGGACAAATGGAAAGGCGTTGGCGAAGCCAATCGTGAACATTTAGATTTTAAAGGTGTGTTTAATATTAGCCCTAAGCACAGCATTACCGGTAGCGTATTGTATAACCGTTTATTTAATAATAATCTACGCAAACTCAGTTTAGCTCAAATTGAAACACTGGGGCGTAAAGCTGATTTTGGGGTAGTGCCACCGGAACATTTAAGCCCTGAAAATGGCACCGCTCAAATTGAACAGCGACCAGCAGATGGCTATTACAATCTAAATCTTAACCCGTACCGAAATTATCTGTTTACCCTTCAAGGTCGCTTTCAAGTGCAGGATAATTTGCGTATAGATATTGATCCTTATTATAGTTATGGCTACGGGACGGGTGGTAATCAGTTACGCACCTTAACCGAAAGTGATACCACTGATGAACTGGGTGGTGGGATTGCAGATATTAATGGTGATGGTGATACCCTTGATACCATTATGATGTATAGCAGTGGTTTAACCGAAACCAAACGTCCTGGCATTACCACCCGCTTACATGCGGAGATAGCTAATCATAAATTGATGGGCGGCTATTGGTTTGAATATTCGCATCATCGACGTTCACAGCCCGCGGTGCCTTTTGATGATAACGGTAATAGCCTTGATCCGTGGTTGGCTGATGATGACGTATTTTTATTACGTCAGGATGGTAGTCCTCATGCAGGGCGTGGTTTTTTAACACTGAGTTATTCGCAGTCTTTTTTTGCCCAAGATGATATTAAATTCTTTGATGACCAAGTGTTGTTATCATTGGGGTTTCGTTACACTGAAATACGCCGTGATTTTTATAATACCGCGACCGGCAGCAGTGGTGATTATAATATTGAACAAACCTATGGGCATTTTTTACCCAATATTGGCTTAAGTTATCAGTTTACCCAACAGCAACAGGTGTTTTTTAATTATGCTGAAAACTTTAAAGCCCCGCCGGATTCTATTTTTTATGGCTTAACGCAAGGCGGCACTTTTAATGCTGAGAGTAAATTAACTGATTACACCCTTAAACCAGTGAATGTTAAAGCTGAGCTGTCCAGTACCTATGAATTAGGTTATCGCTTTAATGCTAAAAATCTGTCTTTTTCAGGAACGGTTTTTTATATTGATTACCGACAACGTATTGCCTCAGGCTATGATGTCACTAATGACCAATATAGTAATTATAATGTCGGTGATTCCAGTACCACAGGTATTGAGCTTGAATCGGCTTGGCGGTTTTTACCACATTGGAGTGTCTATGGTTCGTTTAGTTATACCCATAGTCATATCAATGACAATTTATATTTGTCAGAAACTGAATTTGAAGCCACCAAAGGCAAGGCGTTTCCTGATGTACCCAACTGGATGGTTGGTTCTGCATTGCAATATCGTAATGACCGCTGGTCAGGTAATTTATCAGTGAAATACACCGGCGACCGTTACGCCACTTTGGTCAATGATGAAAAAATTTCGGGTTATACCTTGGTTAACCTAAATGCCGGTTATCGTTTTCCATCCGTCGGCTGGTTTAAAGAGCCGAGCATTCGCCTAAATATTTATAATTTATTTGATGAACGCTATCTTAATTTAAATGCCAGCAGTGGTAATGGCTTTACCTTAAGAGCACAAGGCGACGGCGGTAGAGCCCCTTCATATTATATTGGTGCCCCGCGTAGTTTTAGTGTCATGTTATCGACTGATTTTTAATTTATTAATAATATAAATGTGTTTAAAACGATTCATTAATAAGTTATTTTTTATAATCTTATTATTCAATTTCTCTTTTTTATCGGCAGCTCCGCCTAATTTAATCTTTCAGCATTTAGACCTAGACTTACCTGTTCCAAATGCGATGCTTCAAGATCATCAAGGCTTTATTTGGATAGGTAGTGATGTGGGTTTATATCGTTTTGATGGTTATAAACTGTTAAATTTTTCATCTAATGTATTAAATGAATTTAGCTTACCGCATAATCGTGTCATGAGTTTAGCTGAAGACTCGCAACACAGATTATGGGTGGGAACCGCTGATGGATTAGTATTATTCAACCGAAAAACACATCAATTTAAACAGTATTTACCGCCTGTTAATACGGCAACGAAATCTAAAAAAAATCGTTATATTACCGAAATTATATTAGATAAAGATAAAGGTCTCTGGCTTGCGACACGCGAAGGCTTACAGTATTTTAATTTCAAGACCGAGCAATTTCATATTTATTTACACGATGCTAATAACCCTGAGAGTATTCATAATAATAATGTTGATACCATTTTTATGGATCAGCAAAGAGGGCTTTGGATTGCAACATGGCCTAAAGGCGTTGATTATTTGCCTGCTGGAAGTGAAAAATTCCAGCACTATCAGATTAATACAATATTAGATTCGCCACTAGAAAAAAACGTGAGAGCATTATTTGTAGACCAGCAGCAACGAATTTGGTTGGGGACTGAGGCAGGTATTTTTATGCTAGATGCCAATCAAACAATAGCGAGCTGGAAAAATATGAGCCAGAAGAAAGTTGAGGGCATGACGCATAACTTTCGAGTTCAACAGTTTGCACAAGATCAAAAAGGAACCATTTGGGCTACTTCTATGATTGGATTATTGCGTTGGAATGAAAGCACAGCCTATTTTGAATCTTATACTTATGAAGCGAATAATATACATAGTATTGCGGAAAATTATACCTATGGCTTACTCTTTGATAAGTCTCATTCATTATGGATAGCTAACGGCAAAGGATTAGACAAAATTGATTTAGCATTACTAGGCTTTGAAAATATATTTCCTAAAAATTTATCAGGGAGCAATAAAAAAACACGCAATGAAGTAAAAAGTATTGATTATGCTAAAGATAATAATTTCTGGCTGATGAGTTCTAATAGCATATTACTGATTGATGTGGTAAATAAACAAATTATCAAACAATTTGATAATGATTTTTTAAGAGCCAATGTTAATTTTAATTTGTACAGTATTTACTATGATAAATTTGATGATATTTTATGGTTAGGTACAAATAATGGTTTATTTAATATTGATTTGCAGGAAAATAAAATTAAACGTATGTTTTTTTCAGAAAATAATGCGATTAATTTTATTAATAGAATTAAGCCTAGCTTACATAATACATTATGGTTAGCGACAGGAGCAGGATTATTTGAATATGATATTAAAAATAATAAGGTTAAAGATTTTAAAGATGATATTTTTAAAGGCTCTGTAACGACTTTATTCGTTGATAGTAGGGATAATGTTTGGTTTAGTGATGGTAATATGACAGGGGGAGGTATTAATGTTTTTAACTCAAAATCAGAAACTATAAACCATTATAACTTTAATATTAAAGATAAAAAAAGTTTGGGAGGCGATCATATAAAATGTATAGTGGAAGATAAAAAGGGAAGGGTATGGTTAGTATCTGAAAAAGGGCTGAGTGTAGCCTATATAAATCCAGATAAAACATTTAATTTTAATAATATATCGTACCATAATATAGCCTCTATGGTTGTAGATAAACAAGGCTATATTTGGCTTAATACATTAAAGGATGTAGTAAGATTTAATCCTGATCTGTTTGAATTTAAAAAAATTACGCTTCCTGATGCGTTTGATTTTGGATTTTACATTAATGATTTTTTAAGAATTAATAATAAATTATATTTTAATCATGCTACAGGTATCGTTGAAATTAATGCTGATACTATCGCAGATAATAATGTTAAGCCTGATGTGTCAATTACTGATATTAAATTATCTAATAAATCCATTGCTGGGACTGATCAGGAGGATATTAAATTGATAGGGGCAATAACAAATCCTGAAAAGTTAATATTACCGTGGGGTAATTTAATGTTATCATTGCATTTTTCAGCATTACATTTTACCAATCCTAAATTAAATCAATATGCCTATAAATTAGAGGGCTTTGATAAAGATTGGATTAATACATCTTATGATAATAGAGTTGCAACCTATACCAATTTAAATCCTGGTCATTATATTTTTCATGTTAAAGCGAGTAATAATACCGGGATATGGAATGAAGAAGGGATTTCATTTTCTATTGAAATTATTCCCCCTTATTGGAAAACAATATGGTTTAAAGTCGTCTTAATAAGTAGCATTATCATAATGTTAATTTTCTTATATTTTATAAGAATTTGGCGCCTTAAAAATATACAAAAAAATCTTGAACAACAAGTTAAAAACAGAACCCATGAATTAGAAAAAATGCATGAAAAATCACTTGCAGCAGTGAAAGTGAAAAGTGCCTTTTTAGCGAATATGAGTCATGAAATTCGCACGCCGATGAATGCCATTATTGGTATGCAATATTTAGCTTTGCAATCCAACTTGACCACAAAACAACATAATTATATTTATAAAGCCAATATCTCGGCGAAATGGTTATTAGGCATTATTAATGATATTTTAGATTTTTCTAAATTAGAAGCCGGAAAATTAAAATTAGAACATAAAGAGTTTGTATTTGAAGATATTATTTATTACCTGCAAGATGTCAGCACCACACTTATTGGTGATAAAGCCATTAATTTAATATTTGAAATTGATGAAAGCATTCCTAAAAAACTCACTGGCGATTCCTTGCGTCTTGGACAAATATTACTCAATTTAATCAGTAATGCCATTAAATTTACCGAAAAAGGGCTGGTGAGCCTTAAGGTAAAACTCATCACATCAAATGAGCATGAGGTGCAACTCTATTTTTATGTGAATGATAGCGGCATTGGTATTAGTGAAAGTCAGCAGAAAAAATTATTTCAGTCTTTTGAACAAGCTAATTCCTCAACCACACGTTTGTATGGTGGAACAGGACTCGGCTTGACGATTGCGAGACAATTAATTCAAATGATGGGCAGTGAAATTGAGTTAAGCAGTGAGCTAGAAAAAGGCAGTTGTTTTTCTTTTAGTCTTAATTTGAAAATAGCTGAAGCTGAAAAATTGGGTGCTATTAGCCCAGCAACGCCATTAAAAATAACCAACACTATTAACTGGAAAGCAATTAATATATTACTGGTTGAGGATAGTTTTATTAACCAAGAAGTTATGATTGAAATTTTTAATCAAAAAGGTATTGTAAATATTGATGTTGCCAATAATGGTCGAGAAGCCTTGGCGATATTGCTTAAACCGAACAACTACCAGCTGGTGTTAATGGATTGTTTAATGCCTATTATGGATGGTTATGAAGCCACCTCGAAAATTAGAGCATTACCCCAATATGCGAATTTGCCGATTATTGCGTTAACCGCGAATATTATGCCTGAAGATAAACAACATTGTCTTGATGCGGGAATGAATGCTCATATTGGCAAACCTATTGATCCTGATTCACTACTGCCAGCATTAGCGGTTTGGCTTAAATGAAGCCCATCATCATAGATTTACTGCGGCATGGGGATGCTGCACAGGGTAAAAAATTACTGGGAATGACCGATGAACCGTTAACGCCATTAGGTTGGCAGCAAATGCGAGCGGTTATACCGCATAAACAGCCGCCTTGGCATCATATTATCAGTTCGCCTTTACAGCGTTGTCAGGCATTTTCTCAGGCATTATCAGTGGATTTAAAGCTACCTTTAACTATCAATAAGGCTTTTCAAGAAATTCATTTTGGAGATTGGGATGGCAAATTATTAGCCGAGCTTTATCAGAGTGATGCAGCGGAGGATTTATTTCAATTTATGCAAAATCCGATGACGATCATACCGCCACACGGTGAAGCTTATATACTATTTGAACAACGGGTACTTGATGCATGGCAGGCACTTTTGCTAACACTACAGCAGAATAATATTGAGCATTGTTTATTAGTGACGCATGGTGGCGTGATAAGAACAATTATCAGTGATGTATTGGGCTTTCCTGCGACGCATTTATGCCGTTTAGAAGTACCTTATGCGTGTTTAAGTCGCATTCATTATTATCATGGCTCACCAGCTAGTTTAAGCTTTCATAATGGGAGTTTAATAGAATATAAACCCCGTCTACTTTG
>CAJVYO010000088.1 GCA_913009515.1 uncultured Methylococcaceae bacterium | reverse complement strand
ACGATGAACTTTGCTTTCAGTAGGATTGGGTACAACATACAGTACCACCAAAATAGCGAGACAAGATAAAATAGCGGTTAACCAGAAAATGCCTGAAATACCCGCAAATCCAGCAATAATAGGTCCCAGACTGACGGCAACACCAAATGAAATGCCGATGCTGGCTCCAATCATGGCCATCGCTTTAGTGCGGTGAACTTCAGTCGTTAAATCAGCGACTAAGGCCATAATAGCCGCGGCAATGGCTCCACTGCCTTGTAATGCTCGCCCGATTAAAATGCCATAAATAGTGGTTGACAGTGCAGCAACGACACTGCCTGTGGCAAATAAAATTAGCCCAATAATAATGATTTTTTTACGTCCAAATTTATCGGATAGTAAGCCAAAGGGAATTTGTAATAAGGCTTGGGTTAAGCCGTAAATACTAATGGCTAGACCAATTAATAATGGCGTGGCATCTTCTAGGGTTTCAGCGAATAAGGATAACACGGGCAAAATCATGAATAAGCCAAGCATCCGCAAAGCGTAGATACTTGAAAGTGACAATGTCGCACGTCTTTCTGCGGGTGACATTGGGCTGGTTATATTTTGCACCTGACTCAAAGCAAATTCTCCTGAAACACTAAAATTAAAGCCGTTTATTTTATCAGTTTTAAGCGGTTAATCGCGTTTTATTCAACATCAGCCATTGTATGGCAATAATGGGAATAGCAGATTCAATACGGCCATCTTGTACCATTTGATAGGCTTCATCAGCACTGACTGTAGATACAAAAATATCTTCATGCTCTGCGACTAAACCATGCACGCCGCCTATATTATGAGCATCAATTTGTCCATAATATAAAGCAATGCGTTCAGAGGTGCCACCCGGCGAGACGTAGAAGCGGCTAATAAATTCTAAGGTTTGAATAACACAGCCGGCTTCTTCTTGTGCTTCACGGTGTACCACAGCTTCAGGTGTTTCTCCTGTTTCTATAATGCCTGCCACAATTTCTAACATCCATGCTCTATCGGGTTGGCTAACCGCTGCCCCGATTCGAAATTGCTCAATAATCACCACTTTATCGGCGTTAGGGTCATACAGTAAAACCGCCACCGCATCGCCGCGTTCAAATAATTCACGGCTGACAACATCACTCCAGCCGCCCGCAAATAAAGTATGTTGAAGTTGATAGCGGTTTAAATTAAAAAAACCATCATGCATCACCTCTTTATTGAGTAGTTTAATGTCTTTTTTCATGTTAAATATTCCATTGATGTGTCAATATTATTCTGGCTTCCTGGTTTAGATGGAAAGTCCAGCTTCAATATCAACGATACGTGCCATTAAAGTCATAGAATCTATAGGTGACTCAGTAAACCCAAATTTTTTATAAAAATCTTTTGCCGAATCATCTATTGCGTGAACGAGTATGCCCGCACCTCCCACGATATTCATTGCTTTAACAGCACGAAGAATACAATCTTTTAATAATCCAGCACCAATAGCATGTCGCTGATATTGAATATGAACACCTAGCCGTGCCAGTACCAATATTGGAATAGGGTTGGGGCTATTCCTTCTAAAGGAACCAATCGCGGATTCTCTTTGTACAGATCCCATCGCAATTGCATAATAACCTACTACTTGTTCTGTGTCAGAATCAGTAACAACATAAACTTTGGTATTATTTTGAGCTTGGCTTTTAATCGATCTTTTTTTAAGCCAATGATCTAAGTCTTGTACACCGCAATTAAAATTTGAAATATTGTGATGAGAAGTAAGTAGCTCAGGCGCTCTTATTGCCAAGGTGACGACCTACTTAACAGGTTTCTCATACCTTCAATAGCAACAGGCGGTTCATTCAATGCCTGTTCAAATGCTTCAAATGCTTTCTTATTAAGAAAAAAATCTCGTTGATTGGCTATCACTTCATGAGCCTGATTCAATGCGGCTTGCTGAATAAAGACAGTACGATCAATTTTTAATAAATTTGCGGCTGCATCAATAATATTTCGAACAGAAGGTTCAACTCTCATATTAATAGCCGCTGTTTTAATGGCCATGCTAATATCCTTGTGTAGTAATTAACCACACAAGTATAGTGTAGCTATTGAATATACGCAAATTAGATAATTCACTCCAATCAATTGCTAATTGGGCTTTCTCGCTTAGGTGGAAAGTCGGATAAGCCATTTTAGTATTTTAGCCCCGCTTAAAACACGCACTAAGGTATAATCGACCCAATTTATAATAACGATAATAATATTAAATTTTAAGGGGAATCTATGTGTTGGAGTGGTGAAGCATCCGCTGTGTTAGCGGCAGTGGGGTTAGGGACGGCAGCCTATGTGGCAATAAAAGGGGAGTCTAAAGAATTATGGATTCCTTTAACGTATTTTGCGTTGATGGAATTATTACAGGCGGCAACCTATGTCTATATTGATGATTGTGCTTCGCCGCAAAATCAGATATTAACCCTCTTTGGTTATATCCATATCGCCTTCCAGCCATTTTTTGTCAATATGGTGGCGATGTATTTTATTCCTGAAAGTGTTAAATTAAAAATCAGAACTTTAGTTTATACCTTTAGTGCGATGGCAGCTTTGGCAATGTTAGTTAAAATGATGCCTTTTGCGTGGGCTGGTTTATGTAATATTGGTCAAGAAGGCTTTTGTGGTGAACAAATTTGTTCGGTATCAGGTGCGTGGCATATTGCATGGCAAATGCCGTTAAACGGAATTATGTCTGATCCAGTATCATGGCTACCCGGTTTTGAATGGGGCTTGCATGGTTTTGTGTATATTTTAGTTGCCTTTTATTTGCCGCTGATTTATGGTTCATGGCGCTTTGTTGGCTTTCATTATTTAATCGGTCCATTTATTTCAGATGTATTTACTGATGATCCGAATGAATTTTCAGCGGTATGGTGTTTATTTTCAATCGCGTTATGTGTGTCGGTTATTAAATCCCCGATTCGGAAATATTTACACGTTGAAAAATGGCCTTTTTATCAACGTAAATTAAGTGATTCTTTGTAGCCATTAGGTACATATAAAAAATTATCAGAGATAATTTGGGGCGTAGGCTTCAGCCTATATTTTTAATATCAGATTAAAGTCTAAGTTCCCAAAAAAACTATAAGGTGGATGTGCTGCAAGGCAATCCACCCTTATTATCCAGCTAAAAACACACCTTTAAACCATCCCCAGACACCAAAAGAAAAATTAGGAAAAATATCAATACCTAATGCCGATTTGATTAAATAGACAATTAATATGCCAAATAAGCCTATAAAAATTAATAATAGACTTAAAAAGATGGCTTCGGTAAATTTAAAAAGTGGGCGACTTTGTTTGCGAGAGGTACGAAAATCACGTCCTGCAATAAAAACAAAATAATATCGCCAGGTCAATAAACCAATACTATTTCTAAAATCAATGGGATGTGAACGCCAAGTACGGTTAGCTAAAGCAATTTTCAAACCTTGTAATTGGTTGTCGTTAAAATTAATATCAAAACCGTCAGGAATTTTAGTTAAAAGTTCTTTAATGACAGGGTCTTTCAGTAGTGAGCTTTCTTCAATGGTCATAATTAATAAGCGTATTGATAAGATAATGAAAAGAGTGCATTATTAGGATATATAGCCTTGTGGATTTTTGCATTGCCAGCGCCAAGTATCTTCAACCATCTCATCTAAGTTTTTTTCAGTTTGCCAGTTTAATTCTTTTAAGGCGAGCGTTGGGTCAGCATAACATTCTGCAATATCTCCCAAACGTCGTTCAACTATTTTATAATTAATCTTTTTCGCGGTGATACGTTCAAAAGCCGTGATGATTTCCAATACACTAACACCTTTGCCAGCTCCGAGATTATAAGCCTTACAACCTTGTGTAAACTCAGTTTGCATCAGTTGATTCAGTGCCGCTAAATGTCCTTTCACTAAATCCACTACATGAATATAATCCCTAACACCGGTGCCATCAACGGTTGGATAATTATCACCAAAAACAGATAATTGTTTTAATTTGCCGACAGCCACTTGGGAAACATAAGGGATTAAATTATTGGGGATTCCATTCGGGTCTTCGCCGATTAAACCACTTTCGTGGGCTCCAATAGGATTAAAATAACGCAATAAACAAATTTTCCACGGATTGTCCAAATTAGCCGCTTTATCAGCACTGGCTAAATCCTGCAAGATTTCTTCCACCATGGCTTTTGATTTACCATAAGGATTAGTCGCACCATAAACGGGTAATGTTTCAGTGTATTTAACAGTCTTAGGTTCACCATACACGGTTGCAGAAGAGCTAAAAATTAAACGCTTAACACCAGCCGCCGCCATTGCAGCGGTTAAAACTAATGAGCCATAGACATTATTATGATAATATTTTAACGGCTGCTCACAGGACTCACCGACGGCTTTTAAACCTGCAAAATGCATGACCGCATCAATAGAATGAGTTTTAAATAGTGCTGTTAAAACGGCTTTATCGCAGATATTGCCCTCAATAAAAATTAACGACCGCCCACACAATTGCTGCACCCGGTTTAACGACTCAAGTTTGCTGTTAGATAAATTATCAATCACGACCACATGATAGCCTGCCTCTAATAAAGCTAAACAGGCATGACTGCCGATATAGCCCGCCCCACCTGTTACTAATATATGCTGCATAAATTACTGCCTAATATTAGCGTGGTTTGCGATAAACCATTGATATGTTTTTTTCAGTCCCGCTTCTAATATAGTTTCAGGTTGCCATCCCAAGCTTTTTAGGCGATTGATATTTAATAATTTTCTCGGTGTGCCATCAGGTTTACTCGCATCAAATAAGACCTTGCCAGAAAAGCCGGTTACTTTAGCGATAGTTTCAGCTAATTCTTTGATGGTGCAATCTACCCCTGACCCGACATTAATATGAGACGACATCGCCTCAGTATGCGTTTGATATAATGAGTCATCTAAATTCATAACATGAACACAAGCCTTTGCCATATCATCTACATGCAAAAATTCCCGCATGGGTTTTCCTGACCCCCAAACGGTGACACTGGCTTCATTATTTAAAGTAGCCTCATGAAATCGACGCATAAGAGCCGGAATAACGTGTGAATTTTCAGGATGGAAATTATCATTATCGCCATATAAATTAGTGGGCATCACACTACGATAATCACGGCCATACTGGCGATTATAACTTTCACATAACTTAATGCCTGCAATTTTAGCAATTGCATAAGGTTCATTAGTCGCTTCAAGTGAGCCTTGTAATAACTCAGATTCTGCCATCGGTTGTTGTGCTAATTTAGGATAAATACAGGAAGAGCCTAAAAATAATAGTTTTTGTATATTATGTTGATGGGCGGCGTGAATAATATTCGCCTCAACCATTAAATTTTCATAAATAAACTCAGCAGGGTATTCATTATTCGCATGAATGCCCCCGACTTTTGCAGCGGCTAAATAGACCTGATCGATTTTTTGTTGTTGAAAGAAATCATGTACCGCTTGTTGATTGGTTAATTCTAATTCAGCATGGGTACGACTGATAATTTCAACATTATTTTTGGCCTGCAATTGTTGGCTGATAGCACGTCCGACCATGCCACGGTGTCCTGCAATATATATTCTTTGCTTGCTCATTAAAATCTCCGAAAGATTATTAGTTTTCTAGTGAAACAGGAAGCTCATAGCCATGTAATTTTAATAAGGCATGACGTTTAGCACTTTTTAAATCTTCAAGTACCATTTCTGCACACATTTCTTGCACGGTAATCTCTGGTGTCCAGCCCAATATTTTTTTAGCTTTACTCGGATCACCCAACAAAGTTTCTACTTCAGCAGGACGAAAATAACGCGAATCAATTTGTATTAGCACATCGCCTACTTTCAACGCCGGTGCATCATTACCTGTAATTGAGTCAACAATGCCTTTTTCATTTAAACCCGTGCCTTCAAAACGTAATTGAATACCTAATTCATTTGCCGACCACTGAATAAATTGACGCACTGAATATTGCACCCCAGTAGCAATCACAAAATCTTCAGGGGTGTCTTGTTGTAACATCATCCACTGCATGCGCACATAATCTTTCGCATGTCCCCAATCACGCAACGCATCCATATTGCCCATATATAAACAGTCTTCTAAGCCCTGAGCAATATTAGACAATCCACGGGTAATTTTACGGGTAACAAAGGTTTCACCTCGACGCGGTGATTCGTGATTGAATAAAATACCATTACAGGCAAACATATCATAAGATTCACGATAATTTACCGTAATCCAATACGCATATAATTTAGCGGCGGCATAAGGTGAGCGCGGATAAAAAGGTGTGGTTTCTGTTTGCGGTGTTTCCTGCACTTCGCCATACAATTCAGAGGTCGAAGCCTGATAAAACTTAGTTTTCTTTTCTAAGCCTAATAAACGAATCGCCTCTAAAATACGCAAGGTTCCCATACCATCAATATCAGCAGTATATTCTGGTGATTCAAAAGACACCGCCACATGACTTTGAGCGCCTAAGTTATAAACTTCATCCGGTTGAACTTGCTGAATAATGCGTGTTAAATTAGAACTATCAGATAAATCTCCATAATGTAAAACAAAGTTCTTATTATCTACATGTGGATCTTGATAAATATGATCAACTCGTTGAGTATTAAATGAGGAAGCTCGCCGCTTAATACCATGTACTACATAGCCTTTTTCCAGTAAAAATTCCGCAAGATAAGAACCATCTTGACCTGTAACCCCTGTAATTAAAGCAACTTTTTTCATTATTTAATCCTTTTAAAAAATAGTCTATATTATAGTATTAATATAAATTATATTGTAGTATTAATATAATATATGTTTATTTATAATCACCATGCCGTAAATAAACGCCATCGATATAAAATATAATATTTTTTATTGGGAGCATATATTTTAGTCTATTTTTAAAATAGTAGGCTAAAGCCTACGCCCTAATATCGCATTTTTAAAAACTACGTATCTCTAAGTGGATTGGGTTTATTATAAAAAAATATTCTGCAATATCCCCTTGGTTTTTAGATATATTACCCAGCTGAATACCAATACTTTTTAATTTTTTATCGATACGCTTGATTTGCTCATCGGTTTTTTTCTTGACCTCTACAGCCCTTATATATCA
>CAJVYO010000087.1 GCA_913009515.1 uncultured Methylococcaceae bacterium | reverse complement strand
AAAGATTTGAACATCGAAGTATGTTCAGCTTGTCACCCTTTCTTCACTGGTAAGCAGCGTGTTGTTGATACTGCTGGCCGTGTAGATAAATTCCGTAAGCGTTATAGCAAATAAGCTAGTTCGACGTTTCGCGAAAAGTAGAGGAAAGCATCAATGACACAAGAAACATTAAGTATACGCAATAATTCAACGGGTGAGGAAGCAGATTTTGACTTACTCAAAGGAACTATTGGGACACCTGTTATTGATGTGAGTTCGTTGAACAAAAAAATGGGGTTGTTTACTTATGACCCTGGTTTTATGTCAACCTCTAGTTGTAAAAGTGCCATCACGTATATTGATGGCGAGCAAGGTATCTTGCTCTACCGTGGCTATCCTATCGATCAGCTTGCGGAAAAATGTTCGTTTTTGGAGGTCGCTTATTTATTAATGAATGGCGATCTTGCAAATACGCAACAGCAACAGCATTTTGAGCATGAAATTGGGCAGCATGCGATGTTGCATGAGGCCATGCGTAGCTTTATTGATGGGTTTCATTATGATGCGCATCCTATGGCTATGATGGTAGGGATTGTTGGTTCATTATCTGCGTTTTACCATAGTGAACTGGATATGAATGATCCTGAGCATCGGCGTATTTCTGCGATGCGCTTATTGGCGAAAATGCCAGTAATGGCAGCCGCTTGTTATCGTCATTCAATCGGTTATCCGTTTGTTTATCCACGCGCGGATCTCAGTTATTGTGAAAATTTCTTAAATATGATGTTTTCACTGCCTTCGCAAAAGTATATTGATAAAGATAATTATATTGATCCAGTGGCAGTTAAGGCACTGAATTTATTATTTATTCTTCATGCAGATCATGAGCAAAACGCAAGTACTTCAACAGTACGTCTTGCAAGTAGTACCGGTGCGAATCCTTATGCGTGTATCGCAGCTGGGATTGGTGCACTTTGGGGGCCTGCTCATGGTGGTGCAAATGAAGCGGTACTGAGTATGTTGGAAGAAATCGGTACAGTTGATAGAATTCCTGAGTTTATTGAGAAAGCGAAGGATAAAAATGACCCTTTTCGTTTAATGGGTTTTGGACATCGTGTTTATAAAAACTTTGATCCACGAGCCACAATTATTCGTAAAGCGTGTCATGAAGTGCTTGAAAGCATGTCAGGCAGTGACCCACTATTTGATTTAGCTCTAGAGCTTGAACAATACGCTTTAAAAGATGACTATTTTATAGAGAAAAAACTCTATCCTAATGTTGATTTTTATTCGGGTATTATTTACAAAGCCTTAAATATTCCTGTGGATATGTTTACGGTGATGTTTACTATTGCTCGTACCTCAGGCTGGGTTTCACATTGGCTAGAAATGATGGCGGAATCGGGACAACGCATTAGTCGTCCACGACAAATTTATACAGGTAATGAACTGCGTCATTTATAAAATAAAAAATGTCGTTAATTATTCTTGATAAAAGCAGCTTTTAAGCTGCTTTTTTTATGTCTACAATACGCTATAATTTAGTTAAAAGCGTAAATATTAAGGTGTTTTTATCTTTTGACATCCTCCCCTGCCTAAAGGAAGGGGATTCCTAATATTGCTATTGAGAACTTCCTAATTCATTGACAATTGGACAGTAGCATTGAGCTAACATCTCTTACATCATCTCCAAAGGCTTAACATCCCGCAAGCCCTGCGGTAGGTCAAAAAGACAATGTGAGTATAACACATAAGAGGAATTATTCATGTACAACGAAAATCAAAAGCACTCCTTTCCTCCTCGCCCTAAACGACGAGGTATCTCGAAGCTTTTAGGATGAACGATAGTTCTATCCTGATAGAAAGCTTGAAAGCACAACCTCATGCTGATTGGGCGGCTTTAAGTTGTGAATTGCCTAAAGCCAGTTTTATCTGTTTTCAAACCGATGAAAACATTAAATTAAAGTCGTATTTACAAATGCTAGCTAGGATTGAATCTGTTAATTCGGGCAAGATAAGTTATCTTGATAATATTAAACTTGGCTATCTTGATGAAACCATCAATTTGGTTTCAGTGCTATCGGGTTTTAATAATTTAATATTAGCGGCGAACTATCACCAGTTAAACTCACCAGAGTTCATTCTGCAACAGGCTGAAGAATTATTAGTCGATTTTAACTGCCTCGCGATTAAAGATAGTTTACCGGCTTTTATGAGTGCATTTGAACAGCGTTTACTGCTAATTTTAAGAGCGTTAATGTTATCGCCTGATATATTATTTATTGCCAAGCCCTTTCACGGTTTAGATTATTGTGATTACTCACGATTACACGACTGTTTAGTCAAATTAGTCACAGAGAGGAACATAAGTCTTGTTTGTTGTGATTATGAGCCTGAATTTATTGAAAAAAATACAAATATGATGATTCATTACCAACAGCAAACATTCAAAATAACGTCCTAATTAGGCTATTATGACTAAAAAACCTAATATTCATTATATTCATTATTTAAGCCAAACCGCAAAAGAGCGTTTAGTGGGTGGTTTTTTTATATTATCATTGTTTATTATCGCTGGCTTAGTCGGCATGAAAGTAAAATCGTCGAATATTTTTGATGAGGTGATTACTTACCATACGCATATGCAGACTGCTCAAGGCATTAGTTTAGAAACCTTAGTTAATATTTCAGGTATTGAGGCAGGTAAAGTGTCGTCGATTGAAATTACCGATGATAATAGCATTCATATCCAATTTTTTATTTATAAGCGTTTTGAAAAATTAATACGCACTGATTCTAAGGGTGTGTTGAGTAAATTATCATTAATCGGTAATTCAGTGATTATGATTACCGCCGGTAGATCATCCTTGCCCTTATTACCGTCGGGAGCTGAGATTATTATTGATGAGCCGATTACCACTAATGATTTAATGGAAGGCATGTTGCCGGTGATTAATGATTTGGATTCTATCGCCTCTTATTTATCCGATATTATTGCCGTGATTGAACCCGATAGTATTGAAGCCAGTACCGAAAGTATTAAAACTATTTTGGCTGATATTGAGGGCATGACGGCTCATATTTCTTCAGGTCAGGGCTTAGTGGGTAAGGCTTTATATGACACTCAACAAGCTGAAAAAGTCACTGAATCATTAAATAGCACCGCTGCAAGTTTAGCGGGTGTAGAGCAGCGGGTGACGGAAATAGAGCCGTTAATTAACAGTTTAACGGCATTGGCAGATGAATCAGGTCAATTAATAATAGATATGCGGGCTTCTTTGAAAAAAATTGATGCTGAATTAGAGCATTTGCCTGAGATTATTAATAACGCTGAAACGCTCTTACAATCGACGGGTGAAACCGTACAAGGCGTGCAAAAAATATGGCCCCTTTCCACAGTGATGCCGCAGCCCAGTAAAGTCTTAGTGATTGATGGGGATTCTTTACATGATTAAATTATGTCTAGCGTTACTCTGCATCGTTAATTTAATAGCCTGTAGTAGTCATCAAGTCATTGAGCGTCCTTATGCGATGATTCAGCCCGAAAGTATGATGCAGAAAGGCTTGCAGGTTTATCAGCAGGATGATTATTTACAAGCTCATCAATTTTTTACGCAAGCGTTAGTTTTATATCAAAGTATTGATGATGAAGTGGGGCAAAAACAGGCAAAATTTAATCTCATTAAAGCAAATTTAGCCATTCATCGTTTTAAACAAGTCGATACCGTCTTAAATTCTGTCGAAGAAACCAATAATGCAGAGTGGTCATTACTTAAAGCGAATGTGTTATTTGCAAAAGGCCAATATAAACAAGCTTTTCAAGCAATAGCATCAGATTTATTAGATGTAAAAACGCAGGTATTAATAACATCAAAACAACGGAATCAATTATTTATACAAACAAAGTTTGCTCTTTTTGCCGATGCGAAAGAAAGCAGTGTATTTTATCAGCGTTTAAAGCAAGAGCAGCCAGTGTTTACCATCGCCCAGCAGGCTTTATTTAAACGTCTTGACGCGCATTACCACCGACAGCAGGGACAACCTGAGCAAGCTTTAGAATTGATGTCTATGGCATTAACGCTTTATAAATCTCAAGCAAATAGGCGTGCAATAGCGAATTGTTTAGAAGAACTTGCCACGCTTTATCAGCTTCAACATCAACCGAACAAGGCAAAATCCTTATTAAAGCGTGCTTTTATCATTCGGAAATGGTTAAAAGACGATTATAAAATGGCTGCATTGCAACTAAAGCTGAAAGCCTTACAAGACTAAGACATTCCTTTGCTATAATAAGGCAACTATTGCTTATTTCATTTATGTGTTAAGAGGCTTCCATGAAGAACTTGAAATTGTTAACTGCTTTGATAGGGATAACAGTCTTTGCGATTATCGCGTACATTCTATTTTCGTTTGTTTTTGTCGATTTCTTTGTTGATTTATGGTGGTTTAGTGCATTAAATTTTGAAGGTTATTTTTGGCTCAGAGTGTTATACCGCTTTATTTTTTCCGGTGGCGTGACCTTAATCTTCTTTAGTATTTTCTTTTCGCATTTCTGGGTTGCATCACGCTATTTAGGTTTAAATCCACCCGATGAAGTCTTAGTGAGTCTTGATAAGCGGCAACGCTTTCAAAAATTTGCGGATACCTTTATGTCGGGGTCTATTAAAATTTACACGCCATTATCGCTGATATTAGCGGTGATTATTGCGAGTCCTTTTTATCATCAATGGGAATCCGCCTTACTGTATTTTTTCGGTAGTTCTGCGGGAATTACTGAGCCTGTTTATGGGCATGATATTAGTTTTTATCTATTTTCCTATCCTTTATATATTTTAATTCAGCAAGAATTATTATATACCTCGATTATTCTATTCTTTTTAGTCGCAGTATTGTATTGGATTGAGCATATATTTGTCCCCAATCAAAATAAAGAATATCCAATAGGGGTAAAAGTTCATTTATCTATTTTACTGACCTTTAGTATTTTATTTATTATCTGGGGATTTTTTCTTGATAGGTTCTCATTACTCTATGTAAGCTCCCATGAACCGGTATTTTTTGGCCCGGGTTTTATTGAATTACGTTATGATTTGCCCTTAATTTGGCTGAGTATTATTTCAGTGACGGCTTTATTTGCATCATTGGTAATTTATATTTTTTCAGAGCATCATCGTAGTAAAGTACCGAGTATTATTGCCGCTGTGGGTTTATTAGTTGCACTGACTTTTCAAAATATTCCTGTTATCCCCAATTTAATTAATTCCTTAATTGTGCAGCCGAATCCAGTGCAGATGGAAGGGCAGTTTATGCAGAATAATATTACGGCGACTTTAAATGCGTATGATTTGAAAGCCATTGAAACGGTCGATTTTAATGTTGATTTAGATGCGAGCAAGGATATTGAAAGCTGGGGAACACAACGCCATTTTGAAAATATTCCTGTTTGGGATAGAGAGTTTTTAATTGATGGTTATCAACAATTACAAGGCATTCGCCCCTATTATAATTTTCATAGCGTAGATGAAGATCGTTATGATTTAAATGGTCATTTGCAGCAAGTTAATTTAGCCGCTAGGGAATTGAATTTTGATAAACTTCCAGAGGCTGCAAAAAATTGGGAGAATATGCATTTACGCTATACGCATGGTTATGGAGCGGTGATTACACCCGCTGCACAAGATGCCGGCAAACCTATCAAGTGGTATTTACGTGATTTAAATATGCATTCACCGGTGGATATTAGCGTCAAAAATCCTGATATTTATTATGGACAAGAAAAATATACCTACGCAGTAGTACCTAATGATTTAGAAATCATGGGCTTATCTGCTTCTGAAAAACAGGCGACAAAATCTTATTTAAGTAGTACCGGCATTGAAGTGCCCTCTTTGTTTAGAAAAACCTTATTAGCATTTTATTTTGGTGATTTAAAATTATTATTTTCGACTAATATTTCACAAAACAGTAAGGTGTTATTACGCCGTAATATTATAGAACGTATTAACACGCTCACCCCATTTTTACATTTGGATAAAGACCCTTATTTAGTCGCAGGTAAAGATCGTTTTTATTGGATACAAGATGCTTATACCTTATCGGATAAATATCCGGTTTCAAAATTTGCCAGTGAAACTTTTTTATCAGGCGAGCAACGATTTAACTATATTCGTAATTCAGTTAAGGTGGTGATTGATGCGTATGATGGCACCACACAGTATTATATTTCAGATAAAACCGACCCGATTATTAATGCTTATAAATTAGCCTACCCTGGGGTATTTAATGATTTATCGGAGATGCCTAAAAAATTACGTCAGCATTTACGTTATCCGCGAGAACTTTATTTTATGCAGATGATGATTTATGCCAAATATCATCAAACTCAGCCTGAACTTTTTTATGAACAAGCTGAAACATGGGAATTTGCACAGGTGAATAAAAAATCGATTATGCCTTATTATCAAACCATGGATTTTGGGCATTGTAATGATAAAGAAGAATTTGTAATGATTAATCCGATGACCCCGATTAATCGCAGCAATTTAAGCATGATTGGCTTGGCGGGAACCTTAGATAAAGAAAGCTGTGATAGTGGTGATTATAAACCACATATTACCGTTTATAAATTTGCTAAAGATATCCAAGTGAATGGTCCTGAACAGGTTGAGGCGTTAATTGACCAAAACCCTGAAATCTCAGAGCAATTTACCTTATGGGATCAACATGGTTCAAATGTGGCGAAAGGACGTATGGTAATTTTACCTATGGGTGAAAATTCAGTGTTATATGTACAGCCTATTTATATGATTTCAACGAAAACTAAAATTCCTGAATTAACACGGGTGATTGTTTCAATTGGTAATCAAGTGGTGATGGATACCACATTATGGTCTGCCTTTAAGAAACTTAAAGCAAAATTCATTCAAGGTGCAAAAGATGCAGAAGGAACCGGCACTAGCGTTGAATCATTAATAGTTAATTAGGAAATCTATTTATTATGTTTTGTTATCATTGTCAGGAAGCTAAAAAGAATATTGCGTGTGATACCGCAGGTATTTGTGGAAAAAAAGCCGACATATCGAGTTTACATGATTTATTAACTTATGCACTCAAGGGCTTATCATTAATTGCACAGAAAGCGACTGAGCTAGGTATTCAACAGCCATTAATCGATCAATTTACCGCCCGTG
>CAJVYO010000086.1 GCA_913009515.1 uncultured Methylococcaceae bacterium | reverse complement strand
ACCGGCACCGATATTTATCGTCCTGAAGAAGGGCGTTTTGAATTTCAAAAAGGGCCGTTATTTCATAATCTGATTTTAGCCGATGAAATTAATCGTTCTCCTGCAAAGGTACAAGCCGCATTATTAGAAGCGATGGCGGAACGCCAGATTACGGTCGGAGGCACTAGCTATATTTTACCGCCGTTATTTTTAGTGATGGCAACCCAGAATCCGATTGAACAAGAAGGCACCTATCCTTTACCTGAAGCCCAGTTGGATCGATTTTTATTGCATGTAAAAATTGATTATCCGCATGCGGCAGATGAAAAAAAGATTCTGCACTTAACCCGTGCTGAGGCGATGCAAACCCATAAAACGCCTAAAGCCTTGCCTGAAAAAATTAGCCAAGCGAGTTTATTTGCCGCGCGCCAAGAAGTGCTGAATGTTTTTATGTCCGAGTCATTAGAAGATTATTTATTACAAATAATTTTAGCCACTCGCCAACCTGAAGCGTATGGCAAAGACCTCGCAAGCCAATTACAATATGGAGCCAGTCCACGAGCCAGTATTGCCTTAGACCGCTGTGCCAGAGCCAAGGCATGGTTAAACGGCAAAGATTTTGTATCGCCTGAAGATATACAAGAACTCGCCTTTGATATATTACGTCACCGTATTATTTTATCTTATGAGGCGGAAGCGGAAGGCATCACCACCGATGATTTTATTGCTCAATTAATTGCTCGCATCGCTGTACCTTAAATCATGTCAAATAATGAATTAGTCCGTGTTAATTTGCCGATGTTGATAAAATTAGCTCAACCTGCGGCGAGTCTAAAATTACTCAATTCGCGTATTCGTTCGGTGCAAAATGGGCGTTATTTATCGGTCTCGAAAGGACGCGGTATGGAATTTGATGAAATCCGCCCCTATCAAATGGGCGATGATATTCGCACCATTGATTGGCGGGTAACGGCGCGTACCGGCAAAACTCATACTAAATTATTCCGTGAAGAACGCGAACGGCCGGTGTTTATTTCTGTCGATTATCGTGCCTCGATGCAATTTGCCACGCGTGGGGTATTTAAAGCTGTGCAAGCCGCAAAATTAGCCGCATTATTAGCATGGGTGGCTCAACATCAAGGCGATAAAGTCGGCGGGCAAGTATTTACCGATTATGCCTGTCAGGAAATTAAACCCCAAAATGGCAAACAGGCGGTATTACATTTCCTTAATAATTTAGTCAAAAAACCACCGCTTACGGATAATAATCTTAATTTTACTTCTCACTTAAAACGGCTAGCACAGCATGTTAAATCAGGCAGTTTAGTTTATATTATTAGTGATTTTAGAGGTCTGAATGCCGCGGCTGAAAAACTACTCAGTAATTTAGCTCGCCATTGTGAATTAGTACTAATTTTTATCTATGACCCGTTAGAAATAAGTCTACCCAAGCAAGGACGCTACCGTGTGATTCATCAGCAGGCAACTTTAAACGTTGATACCACTAATAAACAAGGCATGGCGGCTTATCAATTGAAATTTCAACAACACCGTGATTATTTACAACAATTAGCGATAAAATTAAATAGTCGCTTGCTAGAGTGTAGTAGTATTGATAATCCCGTGACTATTTTAAGGCAATAATAATGAAAATTTGGGTTGATGCAGATGCGTGTCCGGTGGTGATTAAAGATATTTTATGCCGTGCGGCTGATCGCACCGAAACCATCACCACCTTTGTGGCGAATCAATTTATTCGCACACCGCCTTCACGTTATATTAAATTTACGCAGGTTTCACGGGGATTTGATGTCGCGGACAATGAGATTATTCGCCAGCTGCAAGCCGGTGATTTAGTGATTACCGGCGATATTCCTTTAGCGGCAGAAGTGATTGCTAAAGGGGGATTGGGCTTAAATCATCGCGGCGAACTCTATACCCAAGAGAATATCCGTGAATGTTTAAATATGCGGGATTTTATGGAGAGTTTACGTGATAGCGGCATGCAAACCAGTGGCCAGTCGCCGTTAAATAACAGCGACCGCCAAACCTTTGCTAACCATTTAGATAAATTACTACACTCGGAATTGTGAAATAATTTTTGCTAAACCCTCAGAAAGTTGTGATAGTCCGCGACTATTTTCATTTACTTGATGTGAAGCCTCGGTACCACTAATGGTGACATTACTAATATGCACCATACTACGGCTAATATTATCTGCGGCAATAGTTTGCTCTTTAGAGGCTAAGGCAATATCACTACACATATCATCTATTTGAATAATAGAGGTACTAATTCTCTCTAAAAATTCCGCTTCTTTTTTGGTTTCTTCAAGGGTGTTTTGAGCCAGTTCATTACTTCTACTCATCACTTTAACCGCTCGTTCTGAGCCTTGTTGTAAATATGAAATTAAGGTTTCAATTTCCTTGGTTGAATCTTGAGTACGGCTGGCTAAAGTTCTCACTTCATCAGCGACCACGGCAAACCCTCGCCCTTGTTCACCTGCTCTTGCGGCTTCAATCGCTGCATTTAAGGCTAAAAGGTTAGTTTGATCGGCAATACTTTTAATCACTTCTAAGACTGAACCAATATTAATGCCGTCATCATTTAATTTTTTAGCAACTTCAGTCCCTACTTTAATTTCAGCGGATAAATCATTCATCGATTGAACAGAATTAGCAATAATTTCATGGCCTTGTTGGGCTTCATCATGTGCTGATTTTGTTGCTTTTGAGGTTAATTGCGTACTTTTAGACACCTCTTGCACCGTGACCGCCATTTCAGTAATTGCCGCTGCAACTTCATTGACTTCGGCACTTTGCTTTTCCATGTTAGTATTATTTTTAATACTGGTTTCAAGCAGATTCTCTGAGCCCGTTGCTAAAGTTGTAATCGCTGCTTCTAATTCATTAATCACCGTTGAAAATTTATCCGCCATCTGATTAAAAGACAAAGCAACATCTGCAAATTCATCTTCGTTGTCTAATTCTAGGCGCTCCCTTAAATCCCCCTTTGCTAATTTTTCTGACGCGGTCTTAATGCCGTGAATCGCAGTATTCAAAGAATAATAAAAGCCACCAAATAAATATAAAGCGATTAACATAAAGCTAATACCAATACCGGCTATTAAATAGAGACTTTGATTTAAATCACCACCACGTAACGCTAATAAGACATTTAATTCAGGAATCAGCTGATCTAATAATTTAAAGTTAGCCGTGATAGTCGTCGTACCTTTACCAAAGACTTCACTGGAATCCACTTTAATGTTATCAGCCAGTACAATTTCTGTTTGTAAATAACTAACATAAGCCGTGGCTTGGTTTAATGCCGCGGATACATTGCTATTAATTTTATTACCCACGCTAGGGCTTACTTTTTGAATCACACCGGTACTACGTTTTAACGCGGTAATACTTTTATCAATAATAGTTAATAGGCTGGATAACTTAATTTTTTGTTCAATAGTCGCGGATTTTTTAGCCGCTAAACCCGATGCCATGCCCCGTGCTTGCCCTAAATTTTCCACAATTTGCGGCAAAGAATTCACAATCGACGAGGCAATATAAAAACTTTCTAAGTCCGGATCCATGGTTAAACCTGAATCATCACTCACCGTTGAAATCATCTCTAAAATATTGGCAATCAAGGCCGTGTGACGTGCAAAAATATCTTTGGCTTTGCCCGTAAACGCATCAGATTCTAAGCGTTTCCAGGTTGATTTATTTTGTGACCACTTATTATCAACCCCTAATTCTTTGCCTAAACGGCTGTTTATTTCATTGATAACTTTAATATTATCAGCAATTTTTTGTCGTCTAGCTAATAACTTAGGTTTAAAACTATCATTCCCCGATAAATAGGCATTAGTCATACCACGATGAGCCGGTAAATTTTGAATCAACTGGCGTAACGCGGCAATATATTCACTCCCCTTTTGTTCTTGCGTCGTCACCTGTATTTTGTCTAACTGATCAACAATCGTTATCGATTGCAGCATGATCAGCGGAATCATAAAAGCAATGGAAATAAACAGCATTTTATTAGTACTGCTGAGGCGGTTCATTAACGCCGTTGAGGGTGAAAAAATCATATTAAATCCAAAATATTAAAGTGAATGCTCTAAATGCTCAGACTCTGATTCAATAGAAATATCATGAGCCACACTATGTAAACTAATAATTAAAATAACCCCTGCCAAAATTAAAGCAACTTGTTGTAGTGATGTTTTAATGTCGGTTTTCTGATGTAACGAAGGAATTAAATCTGCGACGGCAATATAAATAAAGCTAGAAGCCGCAAGTGTTAAAAAATAAGGCAAGCTGTCCTGTAAGCCATCTAAACTATAATAAGCGAGTACGCCACCGATAACCGTTGTAAAACTCGCCAACACATTATAAAACAAGGCTTTAGATTTGCTATAACCACTGTGTAATAGTATAGCAAAATCACCTACTTCTTGTGGTATTTCATGTGCGGCAACCGCCAAACTGGTAACAATCCCTAATTGCACATCGGTTAAAAACGCCGCTGCAATTAAAACCCCATCGACAAAGTTATGGATGCCATCGCCAATAATAATCATAGTGCCTGCTGACTTATGCGAGCCATGACTGTGGCTATGGCCATGATTATGCGTTAAATGGCTAGGCTCAATATGTACTTCACAACTCTGCGAATGACAATGCCGCCAAATTAATAATTTTTCTAATACAAAAAAGCACAGCAAACCCAGCATAATCGTGCCTGATAAGGTTTGCATATCTGCAGGTGCTACATCTTCAAAGGCATGTGGAATCAAGCCCCAAAAAGCAACCGCTAATAAGGCGCCGATGGCAAAACTAACCCCATGCGGTAATATTTTTTGTTGCTGTTCATCTGATAATAATAAAAAGACAGAAGCCGCTAAGACACTTAACACACCGCCTAACGATGTGAATATAATAATTAAAAATAATAAATTCATTGCTATTGTTTAAAGATAACGACGCTTAAAAATGTACTTAAATAATAAGCTCGTTATTAGGTTTATCTGATTGACGTTGTTTTATTTTCCATTCTCGATGTTCTAACATAATGCTTAACACTTCCTCTGGATCATCGGTCATTTTAATATAATCTAAATCATCGGGTGAAATGACTTGATACTGAATTAAGGTGGTTTGCACCCATTCTAGTAAGCCCCCCCAAAAATCACTACCAAATAACACCACCGGCATCGGATAAACCTTATGCGTTTGCATTAAGGTTAATGATTCAAAAAATTCATCTAAGGTGCCAAATCCACCTGGCATCCCCACATAGCCGATAGAATAACGTACAAACATCACTTTGCGTACGAAAAAATAACGAAAATTTAATGATAAGGTTTGATAGGTGTTAGGTGCTTGCTCATGTGGCAACTCTATATTTAAACCAACCGAGGACTTGTTTTGTAAAGCAGCCCCTTTATTCGCGGCTTCCATAATACCCCCGCCACCACCGGTGATAATGATAAAATCATGGGCAGCGAGTAATTCTGCAACTTCAACGGCTTTTATATAATAAGGGTCATCGGGCTTTAAGCGAGCGGAACCAAAAATAGAAATTCCATTGCAAATACCTGATAAACGGTCAAAACCTTCAGTAAATTCACTGATAATGCGAAAAATACGCCATGACTGGTCGCCTTTTAAATCATCAATAATACTCGCTGAATCATGATTGTCGTTCGCACAAATACTCATTATCTAACTAAACTATGTTCTAAAACAAATTTAGATAAACGACGCATATTTGAACCATGAATATTTGGAAATTTAGGCATACTAATACTGCCGCCATTCACTTTAAAGGCAACATACTTGTGATTATTATTTTTAGTATCGACTTCCCAATACATATTGTTAGTGCCTTCTTTTGCAGTATGACAACGGGCACAGGCATCTTTATAAATCTTTTTGCCTAAAGTATTGGGTTCAGGGGTGTAATCATCGGCACAGCCTACTAATAATAGACTAGGAACGAGTAGTAACGCTTTTAAATGTTTCATAATATTGTTTAAGGTTGATAAATTAAGTGGCCTGCTTGTAAAGTATAAACCACTTTACCTTGCAGTGTCTGTTGCCAGTAAGGGGTATTTTTTCCCTGACTACGCCATGTTGTGTCATTCACTTGCCATGCTAAATCAGGATTAAAAATACAAATATCGGCACGATAACCCACCGCTAAACGCCCTGTTTCTTTGCCTAAACCTAAAATATCAGCCGGCATATTATTGAGTTTAGCTAACGCTGCATCTAATGTTAAATGCCCCTGATTAACTAACGCCAATAATAAGGGCAAACTGGTTTCTAAGCTAGATATCCCCGCAGCAGTTTCTGGAAATGCCCCTAGTTTAGCATCAATATCATGTGGTTGATGGTCGCTACAAATACAATCAATCATATTAGCTTTTACCGCATTTAATAAAGCGGCTTTATCGTCAGGACTGCGTAATGGCGGCAACACATGATAGGCACTATCATAGGGTATCATATCCGCATCACTTAAATGTAATTGGTGCATAGCGACATCCGCACTAATAGGTAAACCTTCTTGTTTCGCATTGGCAATTAACGACACCGAACGGGCACAACTGAGAGCATGAATATGCACACGACAACCGGTTTCAGCGACTAATTCGATACACTGCGTTAAGGCGATGGTTTCCGCAGCAACAGGAATACTCGGTAAACCATAACGCGTTGCCATCGCCCCATCATGAGCACAGCCTTGAACACTTAATACCCCGTCTTGAGGACAATAAATCAATAATAAATTTTGCGTTGCCGCATATTCCATCGCACGACGTAACACTAAAACATCTTGTAAAGGGGCTTGTGCATGACTCACAGCGATACAATTGGCTTGCTTCAATGCCTGCATACTGGTTAATTCTTTACCCGCCAATGCTTGTGTTAACGCGGCAATAGGATAAATAAACGGGTAATTTGCGTGCTCTGCCTTATCTTTAATTAACTCAATACTCGCCGTGGTATCAATAATCGGCTTGGTATTCGGTGGTAAGCATAAGCCGGTAAAACCTGCTGCTGCAGCGGCTTGAGTTTCAGCTTGAATATCGGGTAATTGAGCATTCAGTTCAATAAAGCCCGCACACACGATTAAACCTGTCGCATCAATGCTTTTATCCGCGACAAATCCTGATGGTGCATCAGCAATCCCCACAATTTTGTCATTATCTATATATAAAGAGGCTTGCTGATTTAAGCTTTGTTTTGCATCAACTAGCCTGCCATTCATAATTGCAATTTTCATCA
>CAJVYO010000085.1 GCA_913009515.1 uncultured Methylococcaceae bacterium | reverse complement strand
CTGTTTCTTGATTTAGACGATACTGTATTTCAAACGGCTCGTAAATGCAGTTGTTTAGAGCAGGCAACCCCCGCCAGCTATAATCTCTCTGGTGAGCCGAGTTCATATTTTTTACCAAAACAGCGGCAGTTATTAAATGATTTGGCAAAACAGTGGCGTATTATCCCGACCACCGCACGCACTATGGCTTCTTATTCACGGGTGAAATTAGGCGTAGATTGTGTAGACGGTGCTATTTTAAATCATGGCGGCACGATTTTAGATAATACAGGTGCGGAAGATAAGCATTGGCGGGAACAAGTGGCTCAACAATTAAGCCCTTTGCGAGTAGATATGATTGAGTTAAAAGCATTGATTAGCGATTATGCACAGCGTCAAAACTTGGATATATTGGTGAGAATTACCACTGAATCGGCGTTGGATTATTATGTCGAAATACGTCATAAACAGGCAAATTTTATGGCATTACAGGGGATATTGACGGAGATGGTTCAGCCATTATTAAAAAAATATCCTGATTTTGAAGTGTATCTAAACAGTAATTCACTGACGATTTTACCGTTATGCGTGAATAAACAGCATGCGGTAGCATATAAGATGCAGGCATTAAAACAACATTATGGGGAAATATTAACCATGGGGATGGGGGATAGTCTCAGTGATGCCGCGTTTATGGGTTTATGTGATTATGTAATGACCCCGCAAAATAGCCAATTACACAGGCAGTTAATATGAGTTTTCATGGTAGTTACACGTCGCAAGATGTTGAGTTTTTACTGAAAGTGATTGATGTACCCGATACGCCGGTTGCAGAAAAAGAACGCAAAATTCAACAAGAACATCGCCATTACAGTGAAATGTTAAGCCGTGAAAGCTTGCCTTCACAGCAATATATGGATTTATTTCATCAGGCGATGCAGGATAATCAACAACAAATGGCGGCTGATTTTTGTTGCCTTGCCGAAAAAATTGCTGCAAATCGTCAAGGTGATATTGTACTGGTATCATTGGCACGGGCAGGCACGCCAGTAGGTGTGGTTTTAAAGCATACACTAGCAGATTATTATCAGCGTAAAGTTCATCATTATTCGATTTCGATTATTCGTGATCGTGGTATAGATGAAAATGCGTTAGCTTATATTTTAGATAAGCATCAAGATAGCGAAATTGTATTTGTTGATGGTTGGACGGGCAAGGGGGTCATTGCTCGTGAATTAACGCAAAGTATTCAGGCTTATAATTTTACACACCGTTTAAATATTGATGCGGGCTTATATGTTTTAGTTGATTTAGCGGGGGTTGCGGCAGTGGCTGCAAGTTGTGACGATTATTTAATTCCCTCGTCTATTTTAAATGCGACCTTATCAGGGTTAATTAGTCGTTCAATTTTAAATAGCGATTATATTGGCAACGATGATTTTCATGGTTGTGTGTATTATGATGAATTTGCAGCAGCTGATTTATCACAATGGTTTGTAGCAGAAAGTTTAAAGGCGATTGAATTAGTACATCAGCAGCCTAAAATCGTTCAGGAAACCATTGATAACGTGTTTTTAAAACAGCAATCTGAACAATTTATAAAAGAGATGAAAGCTGCTTATCATATCAGTGATGAGAATCGCATTAAACCTGGTATTGGTGAATCAACACGGGTGCTATTACGTCGTGTGCCTGATATAATTTTACTCAGAAATACTAATGATGTGGCAATTAGACATTTGCAGCGTTTAGCGACTGAAAAACACGTTCCATTGTGCTATCAAGCAGATTTACCGTATCGAGCAGTAGCATTAATTAAAGATGTATCTTTGTAATTAACATGAGGAAGTAGTGATGAGTTTTGGTAATTTTATGAATAACTTAAAAGATAAAGCCGCTGAATTAAAAACAGAAGCTTTAAAATTTAAGAATAAGAATTTTTTAAATGCCGCGATGGCAGGGTCGGCGTTATTGGCATTAGCAGATGGTGATATTTCATCAGATGAAAAGCAGAAAATGATGAAATTTATTGAAAATTACGAGCCGTTATCGGTATTTAAAGCCACTGATATTATTACGTCTTTTGGTGAATTTGTAACGCAATTGGAATTTGACCAAGATTTAGGTGAAGCGAAAGCCTTAGAAGCGATTGGTAAAATGAAAAGTAATGATGCAGCGGCAAAATTGATTATGCGTTTAGTGATTGCGATTGGTGCAGCGGATGGTGATTTCGATAAAGATGAGCAAGCAATGGCGCGGAGAATTGCTAACGAACTGGGTTTAAATGCCGCTGAGTTTGAGTTGTAGGCTGTTATATTTTGTTACATAACCCAGCAAAAAACTTTATCCTTTGTAGCGTAAAACCCCGCCGTTCAGGGCGGGGATATAAGCGGCTCAATTGTATATTGTTCGTAGTATAAATATTTTTTGTGTTAAAATTACCTCAATGCTACCAGAGGACGCTTAGGCTCGCTCTATGACGGCATTAATATTTAAGAGTAAAGATTTCAAATATCACTTTTAGCGAAAACCAAGCAATTAAGTGTGAAGTCTCGAAAAAATGATTAAAAAGTAAACATAACCGTCGGGTAGACGGGGCTAGTCTGTGAAGTGAGTGATGCTGTAATGTCGCCAGCAGCAGAAACCAGAAGGTAATAGCGATATACGCCTTCTCCTGAGTTAAATCAGGAATCCCCTTCCTTTAGGGAGGGGAGGATGTCAATATGCTGGGTTGTGCTAATCATAAAATATTATAAGCTAAGGTAGTGATGAGGAGGTTCTTCTGCATTGAATACTGCTCCTGGGTTAATAATAAGTGTGTTTTTTACGGTATATTCTGTAGCATCGGGTTCATGGACATGACCGCATAAAATATATTTAGGGGTAATCGTATCATATTTTAAGGCGATAGATAATTCGTTACAGCCCCAGTCTTTGCCTTTTTGAATGCTAGTAGGGGTATTATCAGGCGGGAGATGGTGTAGTAAAATATCGCAGTTTTTAAAGTTACGTAAGATAGGATTATCACAGGGTGCACAGCCAATAATGATGTTGTTTATCTTGGTGATAGAATTATCAGCATGTACTAAAGGGTTGCTAATATTATTCATCCAAAAAGAGTTTACACGTTCTCTTTCTGAGTGAAAATTTGTTACATCATTCCATTCATCAGGGGAATAATCATCAATAGAACTATTAAGGCTTAAAAGTTCTTCGTTACTAATATTAATCTTTTCAGTATCATGATTACCTGAACAAATAAATGTGGGTTTAGATATATTTTCTAACCAGTGACTGACCCATTCAACTTGACCTTTTTCTTTTGTACTTTCAATTAAGTCTCCGGATAAACAAAGCACATCAAATGTGTCTAGCTGTTTAATAACCCAATTAAAATAGGCTGTATTAAAATGAAAATCAGTGACATGTAATAAGGTTAATTTTTCCATTAGTTAATGACCTTTATGTTGAATACGAATTAATTTTATCGAGTATTTGATTCGCAATAGTAGGTGATATATTGTTAGATTCTGCTTTAAACCGCTTTAAAAGTTCTGTTTGATTAAAGTTATCATCATTAATATAGACGGATGTCATTTTATATTTATGGCTATTCATATCGCCCATTTCATCTTGAACCTTTGCAATACGATAGCCATTTTGTTTAGACCACATAAATACTTTTTCTCTAATATAGAGGTTATAGCATAGTTCAAAATTAACAATGTTCCGTTGATAATCTAGCCATATAATAAGGTCAAAGTAAAAACTTTGAAACCACCGTTTTTTATACCCTGCATCGGATTGTTTGATGCTGCTATTATTAATTTCTTTTAACATAATAGTGCCTATTTATCGTTTTATACGTTAAATTTATTTTATATTGATGCAGTAAAGCCAATAGGGCGTGTTAAATTTTCTTTCTTAAAATTTACTTCTTCTTTTAAAAATGTAATAAAAAGCTCAATATTATCAAGTTCATTTAAAATAGTTAATTTTTTACGAACCGATGCAAAATCACCCGGCGTTAAAAATGATAATTTTGCCAATGCTTTTTCAAATATCTTTTCCTGCTTAGGCTCTAACGTTAAAAAACAATGTTCTAAATGATTTTTTAGTAATTGCCATGCTTGATCGGGTTTAAGATAAGAAAATTCTAACTTTACATCAAAACGACGCATAGCTGCTGCATCTAAATTAGCCATTAAATTGGTTGAACAAATAAAAATACCGTTAAAATTCTCCATTTGTACTAATAATTCATTAACTTGTGTTGTTTCCCAACGATGCTGGCTGGCTTCCCTATCGGTTAAAAAACTATCTGCTTCATCTAAAAGTAAAATACTGTTTTCATTGCTTGCTTGTGCAAACATGGCTGCAATATTTTTTTCAGTATTACCCACATAGCAATCAATAATATCAGAAGCCCGTTTTGCAATAATCGGTATCTCTAAATGCTGTGCTAAAAAATGAGCGTAAGCACTTTTTCCTGTGCCTGAAGGACCAAAAAAACATAAACGACCACTTTTAATACTTGCTAATCCTTGAGTGATTTTTTTTAATGGGGCAGTAGTGTTGATAATATCCGGATTATAAAACCCTGTTAATATAGGCTGTGTTGTTTTATATTCATGGCCCATTGCTTTTAAGGTGTTGCTAATAATACGTTCTAAATTTTTCTCAATATCTTTATTTCCTGTGAGTTGGCTTGCTTTTACAGCACGTTGAATAATTGCGGGCGGTAAATTTTCAAGAGATGCCATACGCTCTAGCCATTGTTCACTGACACTTACGTTTTCTAAAGATTCGCTTAACATTCTTTTCCTAACCGAGTGAGGCGGTACATCTAATTCAAAGATTAAATCAAAACGACGCAAATAAGCACTATCAATGCCTTGAATATTATTAGAAATCCAAAAGGTGGGTACTGCGTTAGTTTCCAATAGTTGATTAACCCAAGCCTTATTGGTTTTGCGGGGTGTGCTACTGCTAAAAAAATTGGCGAACGGATTTTCTTCAAAAATATCCTCGATTTCATCAAATAATAAACATTGTCCCTGTGTTTTTTCTAATAATTTCTGTGATAATTGACAAGCACTGATACGGGCTTTGCCAGATAAGGGGTTACCATTAGAATCATTAATGCCCACTTCATATAATTTTAAGTTTAATTCTTCTAGCAAACAGCGTACCCATTCGGTTTTACCTGTTCCAGGTGGTCCATAAATTAAAATATTTGCACCGATTAAACCTTGTTTACAAACCTCTTTTGTATAGCGAGATAAACGTAAATAATCTGTGTTTATATGTTTAAAATGATCCGGCGTTAACAAGGATTTAGGCGATAATCTAATATAATTATCAAATAATGATGCAATATTTTTTTGTGGAATTTCTAATGCACTGCTAAAGCCATTTAAAAAATCAAATTTACGATCAATTGTATGAGAGGAGTTAGAATCTAATTTTAAGATACCTGATTGTGATAAGGTTCCGTTTTTATCGAGGGCTTCTCTGAGCTCTTTTTCTGGTATAGCCAAAGCCTTACTCAGAAAGACAATTACTTTTTGGTTGCTGAATTCACCAAATAAATCGTAGCAATTTCCATAATCTGAATCAAGTTCTAGTAAAGCGGCAAATAATAGCAATTCTATTTCTACGCTATTTAACGCAAAGTATTTACTTATTTTATGTAAATTTTCAAATAAGGAACCTTCGCGACTAATTGTTTTACTGGTAATGTCTTGTGCTTTATTTTTTAAAATTTTATAACTCTTTTCTGAACTTAATTCATCAAAATAATCTTCTTCGTAACCTAATAACTGACCTATTGCATCATAATTTCCACTAGAGAAACGTTTTTCTTTAGAAATTAGCTTTAGTCCATTACAGAATAATAAGGCTTTACACAAAAAATGTATTTTTAAGTGAGAAAGGCAATCTTGTGTTTCTACCTCAATATTATTAATAGTTGTATTAGGTATGCGTAATGTTTTAGTGAATAATTTCATAATAAATAACCTTTTTATAAAAATAAAAAAATTTAGACCCTCATATTATTAACCATTTATACGACAGATAAGGTCGTAAATAATAAGTTTTTTTATTTTTTATGATATTGTGCTTGCATTAAGTTAAGTTCATTTATGAAATATTGTTTTAATTCAATGGGTTCTATGACTTCTGCATTGGAGCTAAATGCACTTAACCACCATCTTAATTCTTCAGTATCAAGGACAGTTGCTGCCAATAATATCCGTCCATCAGCTTGACGGCTTAATGTTTGATTTTCCGTTAAGGGTGTTTCAGATAGATGTTCAACTGATGCTGCAGTGAATAGCACTTTTAATTTAATCGGCTCAGAGCTTAAAGGATAAGAAAATTGATGCTCTGTTTCGATATAGTCCTGAAGATTAAAGCCGCTAGGCTGATTTATATCTTCATTTAATAATTCAGCGTCTGTAAATCGATGTAAAGCAAATTGTTTAATATCGGTATAGCTCCAGAGTGTGCAAACGAGATAAATAACCCCATCTTTATTAACCACAGCAAGTGGATTAAGAATATAGTTAGCGGCGGTTGTCGCGTAACGCTTTTTATAACTGGCTTTAATTTGCTTTTCTTCAAGTAATGCCTGATACAGCGTATTTTGTATATGAGGATTTATGTTAGGTTTGATAAGCACTGGGCCTTTATCAATAACCGCTACTTTTTCTGGCCAGGCTTTTAATGCTGATTGACCTGAGTCTAGAATTTCTGTTGCACGCGTAAAATAGGGCGTTAATATTTCCAATGTTGCCTGAGGTAAGATTGGCTGTAAATACGATTTTGTCATTTGAAAGGCTAATGCAGTCACAGGATCCATACCTGGAAGTTGCACTATGGGTGAATGTCTCATCCAAGACCAAAAGTTTTTACGACCTTCGGTCTCAGATATTAATGTAAACATGCCTTTACCACTTAACTTTATTAAATCACGCTGTATTGTACGAGCCGTAACGTTATAGCCTTCATTCATTAAATGTTTTTTTAAGTCTGATACAGTAATGCGGTGAGGTTCTGATGGGATTTTTTGCAGCATAATCCACTGCCTATTGAGTGTATCGGGTGATTGTTGCATAAGGATTGTCCTAATAAATATGAAAATTTAAGCTATTATGCGACTGGTTTTGTCGTTTATTTGATGTAAGATAGCACACAAAGTTTATAATAATAAAAAAGTAACTAATGGCTTCCCGTCTAAACCGGTAAGCCCTAAAAATATATTCGGGTGAGCATGAGCAGCAATTTTTAGATTTTATGGAGGAGAAGAATTTTATGTTGTAGTATCTAATCAAGATAAGCAAACATCATTTTCAGTAGCAGAACGAATTAGAAAGACGATTGAAAGTATAGACTTAGTTTCTGAGGAAGGTGCTGTCATTC
>CAJVYO010000084.1 GCA_913009515.1 uncultured Methylococcaceae bacterium | reverse complement strand
ATTGGGCAAAGTAAACAAGGTTTGGCCTGTTCGACTGCCATTAAACAGTTAATTCCTGAAAAAGTGGTGACTATTCATCGTTTATTAGGGGCTAAAACCCCTTCACCGTATTTTAAATATAATCATGAACGGCGTTTACCCTATGATATTGTGGTGGTCGATGAATCATCGATGATTGATTTAGCGTTAATGGCTAAATTAGTCAATGCCTTAAAAGATAATGTACGCTTAATTTTATTAGGCGATAAAGACCAGCTTAGTTCAGTAGAAACCGGCACGGTATTAGCCGATTTAAGTGCGGCGTTGCCTGATTGCACCCAAGCCTTAAAAAAGTCGTATCGTTTTTCAGGGCATATCAAAAAGCTTGCAACCGCGATTAATGAACAGCAGGCAGAACAGGCGTGGCAGTTATTATCGGATGCTGATAACAGTGTGAGTTTATTAACCGAGAATGTGACACTGTATATTGCTGAACAATATAGTCATTATTTGCAGTTATTAAAACAACAAGCCGATTTTAAAACTATTTATGCGGCGTTTAATCGTTTTCAAGTGTTATGTGCCACGCGTTTAAGTGTGGATGATATTAATCAGCATGTTTTAGGCAGCTTGAAACAGCAGGGTTTAATTCAGCAGCAAAGTGATTGGTATGCGGGACGACCGGTGATGATGACTAGAAACAATCCGATATTGCAGCTTTATAATGGTGATATCGGTATTTGTTTGCCGGATACTGAAAAATCAGGGCAATTGATGGTGTTTTTTTTGTTGCCGAATGGTGATGTGCGTAAATATTTACCTGCGCGGTTATCCGCGTGTGAAACGGTGTTTGCAATGACCATTCATAAAAGCCAAGGCTCTGAATTTAACGAAGTTTTGTTAGTATTGCCTGAGGTGTTAAATCCGATACTCACTAAAGAGTTGATTTATACAGGAATGACACGGACTAAAGAGAATTTGAAAGTGTTAACCACTAAAGAGATTTTCGTTGCCAGTTTGATGCGAAAAGTAGAGCGTCAAAGTGGTTTAGCGGCACGGATTAATTAAAAAAATATCCCCTCATCCAACCTTCTCCCTCTGGAGAAGGCTTTTAATAGTCAGATGTTTATTTTTGTGCAGCTGCTTCCATATCGGTAACACGTTTTTCTAGTGCTTCAAGACGAGCGCGTGTTTTAGCTAAGACACCTTTTTGGACTTCAAATTCTTCGCGGGTGACTAAATCCATTTTACCTAACGCACTTTGAACTAAGGCTTTGCCATTTTTTTCAAAATCATCTTTGAAATTATTAAGACCAGGTGGAATGGCATCACTTAAACGTGCAGCAATATCTTCGATAGATTTGGGATCAAACATAGTTATCCTAATTAAATTAGAGAGAGTTAAAAATTTACACTAAACCAGTATTGGTAATCGATACATATTCACGACATATTTTTTCAATATCAGCTTGGTCTAAAGGTTGTTGCATTAAGAGACAATAATAATGGTCATCATTTTCAGTAAAGGTAATACAGTTTTTACATTGCCCAAAGCTATTATTACCATTCACATTTTGCAAGGCAACCAGTGCTTCATATAATGCAGCACCAATGGAATCAAATTGTTGGTTGGCAATCGCTTCTTCGGCTTTAGTAAAGACATCAAAAGGCGTAATGCTATTTAATAATTCGCGGCCTGCTGGCAAAATTAATAAATGTACAATCCGCTTATCGACATTATCTTGTTTTTTTTCAATATATTCTTTGCGTACCAGTACTTGTAAGGTTTGTGAAACTGTTCCTTTGGTTAAGCCTAAATAATCGGTGACAGCTGCGGGCGTATCGCTAAAACGATTGCAACTGGCGAGATAATCCAATGTTTGCACATGGACGGGCTGTAATCCGAGTATGGAATATTTTTTACGTTGTTCAGCTCTTAATAAGGTGCTGATACGTTCAATTAATTTTAAAGTGGTTAAATCGTGCATAGCCGATATTTTAGCATGACTATACTAGCGTGTGGATAGGAAATAGCAGGAGAAGACCTTGTAGAAAACAAGGTCTTTGAGTTTAGTCTTTAACCGTCTGCATTAATTTTATGCACTACTTCAACTAATAATGTTTCAGCTTTTTGATTATCCACTTGGCAAGTGCCGGCATTTAAATGTCCGCCGCCATTGTAAGCTAAGCAAAGTTCACCGACATTGGTCTTAGAACTACGGTTTAAAATAGATTTACCAATCGCAAATACTGTATTTTGTTTTTTCATGCCCCACATGACATGAATAGAAATATTAGTATCTGGATAAAGTGCGTAAATCATAAAACGATTAACCGCATAAATAGTTTCTTCTTCGCGTAAATCTAACACGACTAAGTTATTATGCACCGTTGAACAACGTTGAATTTGTTGCTTCGCTTTTTCTTCATGTTCTTTGAAAAGCTCAACCCGTTCATGCACATCAGATAATTTAATGATATCGTCAATACTATGGTCACGACAGTAATCAATGAGGTTCATCATTAATTGATAGTTCGAAACGGTAAAATCACGAAAACGACCGAGTCCGGTACGGGCATCCATTAAGAAGTTCATTAAATTCCAACCTTCTGGATTTAAAATTTCTTCTTTAGAAAACTGTGCGGCATCGCCTTTATCAACTGCAATCATCATTTCATCCCAGGCTGCTGGGAATTTATCGCTGCCACCATAATAATCATAAACAACGCGAGCTGCCGACGGTGCATCGGGGTCGATAATATGATTATCTTTTTTCCCATTACGAATGGTTTCACTTAAATGATGATCGAAAGCGATATTAACGCCCTCTACATACGGTAAGTTAGTGGTAATATCATTATCGGTGATTTCAATCTTACCATCTTGCATATCTTTCGGATGCACAAAGGTAATATCATCAATAATATCCAGTTCTTTTAATAGCACCGCACAAACGAGGCCATCAAAATCACTACGGGTGACTAATCTAAATTTTTTATCACTCATAAATCTTCTCTTTTAATATAGTGGCTATTTTATAAGGTATTAACGCCAGAATCTGTGGCAACTAATACGACATCGGCAGGTCTTAAGCCAAATATGCCCACACTGACTACACCCGCTAAATTATTTATTAATCGTTCTAACGCCAGTGGCTCGACAATTTCTAAATTATGTACATCTAAAATTTCACAGCCATTATCGGTAATATAATTTTCACGCCAAATAGGTTGGCCGCCGAGTTTAACCATTTCACGGGCAATATAACTACGTGCCATCGGAATCACTTCAACCGGCAGTGGAAAATCACCTAAGACTTTAACGGTTTTGCTTTGGTCAACAATACACACAAATTTTTTGCTGGCACCAGCAATAATTTTTTCACGGGTTAATGCACCGCCGCCGCCTTTAATCAGCTGTTTAAGCGGATTGACTTCATCAGCCCCATCAACATAAACATCTAAATTGCCTGATTCATTGAGTTCAATAACCGGAATGCCAATTTTTTTAAGGCGTTCAGTGGTGGCAATAGAGCTAGAAACCGCACCTTTAATATCATCTGTCAGCTTGAAATCCGCTAAACAATCAATAAAATGATTTACCGTTGAACCGGTGCCGACACCTAAAATGCTAACACCTTTAATATATTCAAGTGCCGCTTCCGCCGCTTTACGTTTACTTTCGTCTTGAGTCATGATTATTCCTTAAGCTTTGGCTAATTCAGCACGCATGTCATCAATGACTTTTTTGTAATCAGGTTGGTTAAAAATCGCTGAACCCGCGACAAACATATCTGCACCAGCCGCTTTAATTTCACGGATATTATCAGTTTTAACACCGCCATCAACTTCGAGACGAATATCATAACCACTGTCATCAATCATTTTACGCACAGTTTTTAGCTTATCTAACGTTGATGGAATAAACGATTGTCCACCAAAACCTGGATTTACCGACATTAATAAAATAATATCCACTTTATCCATGACATGATCAAGATAATGCAGCGGTGTACCAGGATTAAACACTAAACCTGATTTACAGCCTAAATCACGTACCATTTGTAATGAACGATCCATATGCGTTGAGGCTTCAGGATGAAAGGTAATCATACTGGCACCGGCTTTTGCGAAATCAGGAATAATGCGATCAACCGGATCAATCATTAGATGCACATCAATCGGAGCTGTCACGCCATGTTTTCTTAGGGCATCACAGACCAAAGGGCCAATGGTTAAGTTGGGTACAAAATGATTATCCATTACATCAAAATGTACGACATCTGCACCTGCAGCTAAAACATTATCAACTTCTTCACCTAATTTTGCGAAATCAGCAGAAAGTATCGAAGGGGCTATCCAATTATCAGTCATATTTGTACTCCAAATTAATTTTATAATATGGTTATTATAGGGTATTTTTATTTAGCTGGCATTTAATCTGTAGCAAGAGCTTCTGCTAGTTTTTTAGCAGGCATATAACCTGGAAAAATCGTACCTTTAGGCGTTATCATCATCGGTGTACCGCGTACACCTAAAGATTCACCTAATGCCATGTGTTTTTCAACAGGATTAACGCAGGTTTTGGTTTCAAGTGTGCCTTTTCCCGTTTTAGCAATGGTTAACGCGGCTTGCTTATCATCGGCACACCAAACGGAGACCGCTTTATCATAGGCCGACGAATCTTTACCTGCTCGTGGATAGAATAGATAGTTAATGCTAATGCCTTCCGCTAAATAGCTATCTAACTCTTTATGTAATTTACGGCAATAACCACAATCAATATCAGTAAAGACATAAATTTTATATTTTTCTATAGGCGCTTTAAAGGTAATTAATTCACTTTTAGGTACGGCATTAATTAAATCGGCTTTAACCAGTCCTAAGCGTGATTCGGTTAAATCTTTTTTCGCAATTAAATCAATCATACGCCCTTGAATCAGGTATTTACCATCATCTGAGGCGTAAAATATATTAGCACCTGATAGCACTTCATAGAGTCCATCAACTTTAGAGGGTTTAATATCATCAACGGTTAGCCCTGGCATTCTTTCAACCAGACGTTTTTGCAGGGTGGCGGTATCTGCATAAAGGAGTGGGCTTAATAATGAACTACTGATTAATAAAGCAGAAAGCGTTTTGTTTAAGTTTTTCATATTAATAATGCTTGAATGTAAGAAAAATTATGAGAATAAACGACCAATATCCAAAAATAGAGCTAATACCATTAAGGATAGTAGGGCGGTCATGCCTATTTTTTGAAAAATAATTTGAATAGTATCTGAAACCGGACTGCCTTTGATGGCTTCAATGGCAAACATTAATAAATGCCCGCCATCTAAAACCGGAATTGGTAGCAAGTTTAAAACGCCTAAACTAATACTGACAATGGCTAGAAATTTGAAAAAAGCCAACGCCCCTTGTTCAGCGGATTGCCCCGCATATTGTGCAATGCTAACAGGCCCACTGAGATTATCCACCGAGGCTTTACCGATGAAAATGGCTCCCATCATTTCTAGCGTGGTGATAGAGTAATAATAAGTACGCTGTATGGCGGCGTTTAATGCTGCAAGAGGCGGCAAGGTATAATTGACTTTTAAACGCTGAAATAAACCATCAGGAATTTGTACGCCAATGCCGACTTTACCAATAATTTTACCTTGATTGACCACACTTTCAGGGCTTAAAACGATGTCTACAGGACGATTATCACGTTGAATCACAATGTTAAGTGATTGCCCTGCATGGGTTTGAATATAGTTTACCCAGGTTATCCAATCATTAAAATCAGTCTCATTGGCACGGAGAATTAAATCACCGGTTTTTAAGCCCGCTTGGTCAGCAACACTATCTTTAACGACTTTACCAATCACCGGCGGAATCAAAGGCTGCCATGCTTTCAAACCTAATTCTTTAAATAAACGTTGATGATCTTGTGCTAAGCCTTTAGGAATGATTAAGGTGTGGGTTAGCTGTTCACCCGCTTCGGTTTTAACCTGTACGTTGACCGTTTCATTGGCGCTGATAATCGTGCTTAATAAGGTGTTTATGGCCTCTTTCCATGTCGGCGTGATTAAGCCATTAACACTTAAAATTTCCTCACCGCGATTGAAGCCAGCCTGACCGACTAAACTTTGTGTTGCGACCTCACCAACCAGCGGGCGAGTGCCACTTTCACCGGTCATAAAAATGCCCCAGTAAATACAAATAGCGAGGATTAAATTAAACACCGGACCGGCAGCAACAATCGCGGCTCTTGCCCATAGCGGTTTTTGAGTAAAAGCATACGGTAAGTCTTCAGCGCTGACATCGCCTTCGCGTTCATCGACCATTTTGACATAGCCGCCTAACGGAATAGCAGAAAGGGCATATTCTGTGGAATGCTCATCTTTTTGATAACGCCAGATAACATGACCAAAGCCAATCGAAAAACGTAATACTTTAACACCGGTTTTACGCGCGACCCAAAAATGTCCAAATTCATGGATGGCAACTAATAAACCAATAACAACAATGAATGATGCTATATTTTGTAGGATACCCATTAAGCGTTTAAGGTTTGGATAAAGTTATGGGCGGTTTTTCGAGAGTGTTCATCAGCACTTAAAATCAGCTCTAATGATTCGGCAGAACTGGCGGTAAATTGCTGCATGGTTTGTTCAATAATAACGGGAATATCGGTAAAGCGAATCTTTTCATTGAGAAAAGCCTCAACCGCTATTTCATTCGCTGCATTAAGTACTGTCGGCATAATACCACCCGCGGTAATCGCTTCCATCGCTAAACGTAAACAGGGAAAACGCTCTAAATCAGCGGGTTCAAAATCCATGTGTTTAACTGCAAAAATATCCAGTGGTGCCACACCTGAATCAAAGCGTTCTGGCCATGCCATTGCATGAGCAATTGGAATTCGCATATCAGGATTACCCATTTGTGCGAGTACGCTACCATCAATATAATCGACCATCGAGTGAATAATACTTTGCGGATGAATAACCACTTGAATTTGTTCGGGGGTCATATTGAATAATAAACAGGCTTCAATAAGCTCTAAGCCTTTGTTCATCATGGTGGCTGAATCAACTGAAATTTTACGTCCCATACTCCATTTAGGATGGGCAACGGCTTGGTCTACACTGACATCAGCTAATTGCTCTAATGGTGTGGTGCGGAAAGGACCGCCTGATGCGGTTAATAATATCCGTCTTGCAGTCGGTGCGGCCTGTCCAGCAGTATAGCCTGCAGGCATACATTGAAAAATCGCATTATGTTCGCTATCAATCGGTAATAACTTCGCTCCAGAGTCCTGTACGGCTTGCATAAAAATATCGCCTGACATTACCAAGGATTCTTTATTGGCTAGTAAAATGGTTTTACCGGCTTTAGCTGCTGCAAGCGCAGAAAGTAAACCTGCAGCTCCAACAATGGCAGCCATCAC